>JAKMDG010000424.1 GCA_022428035.1 Longimicrobiales bacterium | reverse complement strand
GCGCTGGACCACCCCCTGGTTCACCTCGGTGTCGACCCAGAAGAAAGACATCCAGTAGAGCGTGATCAGCCCGAGGAGGCCAAGGACCGTGAGCACCAGTCCACCCCGTCTCATTCCTGCCGTTGACATCAATCCTCCACTACGAATCGGAAGAGCACAGCTCCAGCCGCCAGCGCGGCCAATGCAAACGCGCCCAGCATGCGCACATTGCCTTCGACCTCGTTGAACGGTCGCCCGTCAATGAGGCGAGTCGTCGTGCCCACACCGTAAATCACCATAGGAACCAAAAGTGGAAATACGAGCACCGGGAGCAGCGTTTCACCCATGCTCGTCCCGACCGAAACAGCCGCAAAGAGCGTTCCCAGGGCCACGAAACCAAGCGAGCCGAGTCCGAGCACAAGGACGACCCATCCAAGGTTCTGACCGAGGTCGAGTCCAAAAAAGAGGCTAAATACACCCAACACAAGCAGTGACACCGCATAGAGAAGGGCGAAATTCGCAGTCGTCTTCGCCAGGAAGACGGCATCCTTGGGCGCGGGCGACATGAGCACGCCCTGAAAGGCGCCATCCTGCGCCTCCAGGTGGAACGTGCGACCCACGCCCAGGAGTCCCCCAAACACCAGGGTCATCCAGATGAGCCCGGCCGCTACATTCTCAGGTCGGGTCGTGGTCGTATCGATGGAAAAATTGAACAGCACCCCGGCGAGAACGGCGAACGCCCCCATCGCCGCGATTCGTTCCCTTGAGCGGATCTCCAGGAGCAGGTCTTTCCAGACGATGGCCCACACCTGGGTAAGGTATGTGCTCATGGAAGGCCCTCGACGACGTCGTGGTAGTGGCGCTCGAAATCCTGCCGCCCGAGCCCCGTGTTATCGCCTTCCCAGGCAAAGCGACCGGCGACCTGCACCGCCACGCGGGTGGCCATCTCGAGCCCCTCCCGCAAGTTGTGCGTCACCATCACCACAGTCCGGCGCCCGTCCTTGAGTTCGTCGAGAACATTGCGGAGTACGCTGGCGGCTGACGGATCCAGTCCCGTGTACGGCTCGTCCAGCAACACGACATCAGGATCATGCAAGAGCGCTCGGGCCAAAGAGAGTCGTTGCCGCATCCCATGGGAAAGCTGGCGCGCCTCGAATCGGATCCGTCTGGTCAACCCAACCTGCTCGAGTCGTGCGGGGATCCTTTCGTCCAGATCCGTCAGGCCGAACAGCTTGCCGTAGAAGCGCAGGTTTTCCTCCACGGTGAGCCGACCATACAGGAAGCCCTTGTGGGACAACATGCCGATGCGGTGTCTCCAGTCTGTATCAGAAGACGAGAGCGCCTGGCCCCGCACCGACACCGATCCGGCTGTTGGACGCATCGCACCCGCGAGCATGCCAAGTAGCGTAGACTTCCCTGCCCCATTCGGACCGAAGATCGTGAGAAACTCTCCCTCAGCCATGGAGAGGTCTATGCCATCCACCGCAATGACGGTGCCGTACTCACGACAGAGCCCCCGCGCCTGAAGAACCGCGCCACCGGAGCGATCGCGATCGAGGTGGTCGGCTCCATCGACACCGAGGATATCTGCCGCAGCTGACATACCGACGGTCACCCGGCCACGGCCTCAGCGAGCGCATGCCCGCACGCCGAACAAAAGCGGCTACCATCGGCGTTCGAGTAGGAGCAGGAGGAGCAAGGAGTACCCGAATTGAGCGCCTCCCGAAGTCGAGCGATCTCGGCCTCTAGCGCCTCGTCTCCTGCACCACCGGCCTTAGAGGCTTCGTCCGCCTCGAGCGCGGCGAGCGCTTCGGCCGTCAATTCGCTCTTCAGAGATCGATAGTCGTCCTCATCGAGCTTGCCGGCGAGGAAGTCATACTCGACATCCCTCAGAGCCAGGAGCGCAACCCTCTTCCTAGCCTCGGTCTCCGTCAGTTCATCATCATCTCGCTCGAGCGACGCGTGGATTCCCCTGACGAGTGGCTGGAGGATGAAAAGCACCACCGCCGCAGCGACGAGCACGACACCGACGTTGAACATCATCCCCGGATGCCTCGCGGGCTCAGTCGGCCCCCGCCGCGGCGGGTTCCGTTGCCCCAGCAACCCGTTCCCGCGGGCGACGAGTCCGATCGATGCTCGGCCAAAGTGCAATCACGGTTCCGAGTGTGATGAAGAGACATCCGATCCAGATCCAGTTCACGAGCGGCTTGATCAGCACCTGGAGATCGATGCCTTGAGCACCCGGATCGTTTCGAAGAGCACCACCAGTGTCATTCATGGCCGAGAGAATCAGATATAGATCCTCCTGCACGATTGACTGGATGCCCACCTCGGTCATCGGCTGCGTGTCGCGATTGGTGTACTGGCGCTTTTCGGTGGTCAGCACCCCCTTCGGCACCCCATCCCGACGAACGGAGACCGTGGCGATCGCCTGCCAGAGAAGATTTCTCTCCCCGCGCCCGATCGACATCGAGAGTCCCTCGTAGGTCAGCTCGTATGTGTGACCGAACGGAGATTCCACCTCGACGACATCGCCCGGCTGCACATTGAAGCGACTATCCGTGTTGTACGCTGCCCCGGCGAACGCAATACACAGCATCACGAAGCCAACATGGACGATGTAGCCACCCCATCGTCGACGGTTCCTTGAAATCAGGTGGAAGAAGGCGAGCACATATCCCTCACCCTCAATCCGTGCGCGCGCCCGCGTACCCTTCCAGAACTCGGTCGCGATCACGGTGAGAACGAATGCGGAGATGCTCCACGTGACCAACGCCAGCTCATGCCTGATGCCCTGAGCGAACAGCCCGATACCGGTCACGGCACCGACAGTCACGGGAATCGTGAAGTTCTTCTGAAGATTTCGCTTCGTCGCGCGCCGCCATGCGATCACCGGGCCGACCCCGACGAGCGTCAGCAGCATGAGTCCGATCGGGAAGTTCACCTTCTCGAAGAACGGCGGACCCACCGAAATCTCCTGCCCGGTGAAGCCTTCGGAGATCAGCGGGAACATGGTGCCCCACATCACGGAGAACGCCGCGCCCAGCAACAGAAGGTTGTTGAACAGGAAGGCGGACTCGCGAGATACGAATGATTCGATCTGGTTTTCAGATCGGAGCTGCGGAAGCCGATACAGAATCAGCACAACCGACGCTGCGAGTACCGTACCCATGAAGCTGAGGAAGATGTAGGCAATCTTCAGTTCCTGGGCGAACGAGTGCACGGACTCGATCAGTCCGGAGCGAGTCAGGAACGTCGCGAAGATGGTGAGCAGAAACGTCACGAGCACCAGAGACATGTTCCAGACCTTCAACATGCCACGGTTTTCCTGGATTTGAATCGAGTGCAGAAATGCCGTCGCCGTCAGCCACGGCAGTAGCGACGCGTTCTCCACAGGATCCCAGAACCAGTACCCACCCCAACCCAACTCTTCGTAAGCCCAGCGCATTCCGAAGACGATGCCGACGGAGAGGAAAAGCCAACTCGTGAGAATCCAACGACGAGTGAGCTGAATCCACCGCGCGTCCAGTCGCCCGTTGAGTAGCGCCGCCACGGCAAACGCGAACGGGATGGTGAAGGCCGTAAACCCGAGGTACAGCGTCGGCGGGTGAATCGTCATCCAGTAATTCTGGAGCTGCGGATTCAACCCACGTCCGTCGGCCGGAGTGAAATCCAGGCGCTCGAACGGGTTCACATCCGCAAAGAGCAGAACGACAATGAAGAAGAGCAGGATGGTCTGGAGCACACCCGCGACATACGGCATGAACTCCCGATTCTTCTTCCGGTTCGTGAACACGGTGATCACAGCGAAGAACGCGAGCAGGACGGCCCAGAAGAGAAGCGAGCCCCGCTGCCCGGCCCACAAGCCTGTGACCTTGTAGAACAGCTCCAGATTCGCGTTCGAGTAATTGGCTACGTACCAGTACTCGAAGCGGTCACCCAGAAATGCTGCTCCGACGCCTAGCGAGGCGATGAGCAGGAGGCCGAACACCGCATAAATGCTGCGTTCGGCGCTGAGCACCAGGTCTCCGCGGAGCGTCCGGCCGCCTGCGTAACCCAGCACCATTCCCCACACGGCCACCGGTAGGGAGATCCATAGCGCGAACTCCCCGAGGATCGTCACTGACCGGTCCCTGCGAGCTCCTCAGGCGAGGCCTCGTACCGACTGCCGCACTTGGTCAGAAGGGTTGTCGCCTCAAAGACGCCATCGGCTCGCAGCTTCCCTTCCAGCACGACCTCGATCTTGTCCGTAAACGTATCGGGCAGGGCGTCCCGGTATTCCACAACGAACGTCGCGGACTCGTCGACCATGTCGCGTACCGTGAAGATGTGGAGCAACTCCCCTTCACCCCGCGAATACGATCCCGGCACAGCCATGCCGCCGACCTTCACGCCCACATCGTGGAACGTGGGATCCTCCGCGACCTTCTCGATCAGTTCGACTGGGGTCATGTAGTAGACCATCGTCTCACTGACGCCGGTCCATATCAGGTATGTGACGACGGCGGCTACGCCGACGAGACCAACCATGAATCGTCCGTTCTTCTTCATACCGTCCTCTCCGAGCCATGTCGTGCGGAACGTTCGGAAAATCTAGCCTGCACACCGCTCCCCCGCACAGTCCGGAAAACCCCGTACACGCAGGAGCTTAGCTCTGATCGCGAGCCCAAGAGAGTGCAGCTCTCACCGCGCGGTTCCAACCCCTCATGGCGCTTGCTCGTTCCCCGGCGCCCGGCCCGGGCTCGAATCGAGCCGCACCACCCTGTGCACTGAGGAAGTCTTCCGCGTCCGTCCAGACGCCGGCGGCGAGACCGGCCAGGCCGGCCGCCCCCAGGGCCGTCGTTTCGACGATCGGAGGCCGACGGACAGGGACGTGGGTGACGTCTGCCTGAAATTGCATGAGCCAGTCGTTCAGTGAAGCACCGCCGTCGACTCGCAACTCGGCCGTCTCTACACCGGAATCGGCTTCCATGGCTCGAAGAACCTCGGTCGTGCCATACGCCATCGCCTCTAACGCCGCCCGAACGATGTGCGCGGACGAGGTGCCTCGAGTGAGGCCGAAGATCGAGCCTCGTGCGTCTGCCTCCCAGTGCGGCGCCCCCAGGCCCACGAATCCCGGCACGAAATAGACGCCCCCGTTGTCGGCCAGTGCCGCCGCCATCGCCTCCGAGTCACCGGCCGCCGAGACAAGTCCAAGCTCGTCGCGTAGCCACTGGATCGCGGCACCCGCGATGAACACGGATCCCTCCAGCGCATAGGCGAGCCCTCCGGACGCGTCACACGCGGCCGTCGTGAGCAACCCATGCTCCGAGGGCACCGCCGAATCACCGGTATGCAAAA
>JAKMDG010000406.1 GCA_022428035.1 Longimicrobiales bacterium | reverse complement strand
GTTCACCACGTAGGGGTCTCGCGGCTCCACACCCGTCTGGCCCGTCGACTTACCGTGCTCGGGTTCTCCTCCCACCGCTTTGACTTTTCGGGCGTTGGCGACTCCATGCCGAGCGCGGAGACACTGTCGATTGGTGATGCCTTAATCCGGGATCTCTTGGCTGCAGCTTCGCACGTGCAGAGTCGCGGGCCGCGCCCGATTGTCGTGTTCGGACTCTGCTCGGGCGGCAGGGATGCGCTCGAGTTGGCGGTGCGCGATCCGAACGTCGTGGGCACGCTCGCGATCGACTTGATGTCCGATTTCAAGACCCTGGGGCACCACGTGGTCCACTTTGGTCCGCGCTTGCTTCGCTGGACGTCTTGGAGGAACACGCTCTTCAGCAAGAGCTCTCGGCTGCGACGGGCGGGCCGCGCGCTCTCGGGGATTGAATCCGACTCACCAGAGGCGTGGCCCGCGACCGGGCCCCGTTCGAGGCTCACTCGAACGGGCCTCCGTGAAATGCTCACGACGCTACTGACTCGTGACGTGCGGATGCTTTTCGTCTTCTCGAATGGGCTCGATGAGAACTACAACCACGCCGGACAGTTCGCCGCTGCGCTACCGAGGGTCGCTGCCGACTCCCGGGTCTCGGAGCGCTTCTTCAAAAACGCGGATCATACGTTCTCCGATCCGACTGAGCAGGCCCGTCTCATCGATACCTGTGCGGACTGGATGACCTCCAACTTTGGGTCGGCGTACACTGCGGCGACATCATCAAGCGGTGCGGTTGAAGGGTAGACAGCCCCTCGTTCGCACCGTCCGCTGCGACCATCCTGCTGTTCGGAAATGGCTTTGCCGTGTGTGCCCGGCGACGAGGCCGGGGCGAAGTATGCCCTCGCGGGAGGCAGGCGCTTGCGAAGCTTCTTCCGGACGAGGGGTAGCCCGCGACGCCGTGTCGGGCCGCAGTCTACGTCCTGACAAGCTGCGCAATTGCTCGACGGTCGCGGTCGCGCCGCTCCATGCCGCTACCAGGAGGGAGTCGAGGCCTTCGAGCGCCTGTGCCTCGTGGAGGACTCCTCGCTGAGTCCGACGCCTCGTGCCGTCACTCGAGTGACCGAGGTCCGCGTCGTAGCTGGGCGCAGCTCCTCGCACGCGTCTGCGACGTCCACCCGCTGCGCTGCCGGGCCTGTCACGGCGGAATGAGGATCCTCGCGTTCCTCAACGATTCCGCCGTCGTGGGGCCCATCATCCGCCCCCTGTGTATCCCCGAGCATCGGCCCCCGATCGCACCCGCCCGGGGTCCGGCCCAGCCCGAGCTGCTCGTGATCGATGCGCCCTCGCCATGGGACCGCGGCAAGAATTGTTGACGTCCCGCCGGCCTTTGTTAGCGGGAAGATTACCGGCCCGAATCCGGCAACTTGAAGTAATCAACGGAGTAGTCCGAAGAGCCCCGCGTTTGTTAGGTTCCCGCGTCGCAGCGCCTGTAGCTCAGCTGGATAGAGCATCGGCCTTCTAAGCCGGCGGTCGCAGGTTCGAGTCCTGCCAGGCGCGTTACCGAGGGAAGACGAAGGTCATCGCGGCGTGGAATCCGGGAGTCCCGGCGGTGGCGTATTCGTCAACAGGTTATGAGCTCGCTCCGCACAGATGGGGGGAACGAGCGCCGGATCCAGGAGCGCTACGTGAACGAGGAGCGACGCCGGTGCCAGTGCATATGCTCGAACAGTGGGTGAAGATGACCACGAGTTCGTCCGCGACCTGGTGCTCGCCCACCGTTCGGGGTACGGGCGTCACGTTCAGGTCCTCCGGCCGCTGGTCGATCAAAAATCCCGGGTAGAATTGCCGTACCTCCTCGGCCCTGACCCGTTCGGTCAACATCGGTACGGGAGGGTACGGCGCGTCGGTGCTCGTTGCCATCGTCGCATCCAGATCGAGGTGGACGAATTCCTTCGATAGGTGATCGTCACAAATCGCCGGCAGGTCGACGGATGGGCTTGTCTGCTCTTCGTCCATGGCAACTCCGTTTCCATTGATCACGCGCCCCGACAACTCAGTAGAGCAA
>JAKMDG010000395.1 GCA_022428035.1 Longimicrobiales bacterium | reverse complement strand
GCATTTTCCCAGCCTGAACGTGGTGAGGTGGTCGTCTTTCATCCCCCGCACGAGCCAGACAAGAATTACGTCAAGCGTGTGGTCGGTGTGGCGTATGACACGCTTCAGATGCGAGACAAGCGCCTCTACCTGAACGGCGCGCCGGTCGATGAACCCTATGTACGCTATGCGGATCGCCGAGGGGACGCTGTGCACCCCGACATGGAATGGCAGTCACACCACCTGATTGCGTCCGAGCCGCAAGAGTATCAACCAACGCGTGACAACTGGGGCCCGATTGTCGTGCCTGAAGAACGCTACTTCGTGCTGGGTGACAACCGCGACAACAGCGAGGATTCGCGCTACTGGGGCTTTGTCTCTCGTAACGAGATCCTCGGGCGCCCGTGGATCGTCTACTACTCCTTCGAGCGGACAACCGACGGGGTTCTGCCGTGGCTTTCGACCGTACGTTGGGCGCGAATCGGTACGATCATCCACTGAGGTCGCTGGCCTGCTGGAAGGCTGTGCTGACGGGAAGCGGGGAGCTATTGCGCGATTCCTTCATCCTTGAGATTCTACCATGGGCTTCAAGTCTTCATGTGCCCCGTACGGTCAGCCTCGATTTCTCCGCCTGCGAGCATAGATGACCTTCTCTTCCCGCAGAGCTTCCTCCAGGGAAGGCTCGCTGGACCAGTATCTGAAGGAGATCAGTCAGTACCCTCTGATTGATCGTGCGGAGGAAGCCCGCCTCGCCAAACTGATCCGAAAGGAAGATGAGGAGGCGCTCGACAAGCTGGTCCGCTCCAATTTGCGCTTTGTTGTGTCGGTGGCGAAGAAGTATCAGAACCAAGGTGTGCCGCTGTCCGACCTGATCAACGAAGGCAACACCGGACTGATTCGTGCTGCTCATAAGTTCGATGAGACCAAGGGGATCAAGTTCATCTCCTACGCGGTCTGGTGGATCCGGCAGGCCATCCTGCAGGCGCTCGCCGAGCAGAGTCGCATTGTTCGTGTCCCGCTCAACCGAGCAGGGGCGCTTTATCGGATCGGACGCCGCAGCTCAACACTGCTCCAGGAGCTCGGACGCGAGCCTACCGTTGACGAGATCGCTGAGGACCTGGATGTGAGTAAGGAGGAGATCGAGCGTACCTTGGCAATCTCCCAGTCCCATCTGTCGCTCGACGCACCGATGACACCGGGCGAAGACAATCGGCTACTCGACTACTTGCCTGACCAGTACTCGCCGGGTCCGGAGGACGAGGCGTTCGAGCATGCACTCAAGGCGACGATTGAAGAAGCGCTCGGCTCGCTCAAAGAGCGTGAAGCCAAGATCCTTCGCCTGTACTTCGGCCTTGATGATCAGGACCCAATGACCCTCGAGCAGATCGGCGAGATTCTAGGCATCACCCGGGAGCGTGTTCGTCAGATCAAGGAAAAGGCGCTGGTTCGGTTGCGCCACGCCTCGCGGGCTCGCTTTCTGGAGACCTACCGCTAAGGGCGTCCCAGGCGGTCGCTTTGTCGAGTCTTTCGCGGCAGCCCAACCCCGCAGTGGGGAGCCCCGACAAACCCCCGTCAGATGGCGCTCTCAGGCCGTTGACGCTCTCGAGAGCCTCGTCTAACTTTGAAAGCTCTTTTCAGATATCGCCGTTTCGGCAGATCGTGGGCATGAGAACGTATACTCCTAAAGCTGACGACATCGAGCACCACTGGTGGCTCGTTGACGCCACAGACAAACCCCTGGGTCGTCTCGCCTCAGAGATCGCCAAGGTCATTCGGGGCAAACACAAGCCGATGTACACGCCGCACCTGGACACGGGCGACAATGTCGTCGTGATCAATGCGGAGAAGGTGCGTCTGACCGGCAACAAGGCCGAGCAAAAGACGTATTTTCGGCACTCCGGATATATGGGCGGTGAACGGCACATTCCGTTCAGGCGCATGATCGAAACCCATCCCGAGCGAATCATCGAACTCGCGGTGAAGGGCATGCTGCCCAAGAACGCCCTCGGTCGCGAGCTTCGCTTGAAGCTGAAGGTTTACGCCGGCACCGAGCCTCCTCATCCGGGCCCGCAGCCCGCGCCTCTGGACATCTGACTCAGGAAACTTGCCGAATGGCCGGTGAAAACCAGATCCAGACCGTAGGACGACGTAAGCGTTCCGTCGCCCGCATTCTCCTTCGCCCGGGAAAGGGTGAGTGGAGCGTCAACGGTCGTACCATGCAGGACTATTTCCCTCGTCCGACCCATCAGATTCGCGTCGAGGAGCCATTCAAAGTGGCCGAGCTCGACGGAACGTTCGATGTCATCGTGCGCGTCCACGGTGGTGGACTCACGGGTCAGTCCGACGCCGTACGTATGGGGCTCGCTCGTGCTCTCGTGGTTCACGACGAGGAACTCCGCCCCGCGATGCGCGAGAAGGGCATGTTGACCCGTGATCCGCGCCAGGTGGAGCGCAAGAAGCCCGGCCGTCCGAAGGCACGGAAGCGGTTCCAGTTCTCCAAGCGTTAATCTTGTTCTACAGGGTCGGCTCGGCCGACTCTGCATCCTGACCGGGGCGTACATCGGCCCCTTGAAAACGAAACATCATGTCTGACGTTCGTCTCGATCAGCTTCTCGAGGCCGGAGTACAC
>JAKMDG010000032.1 GCA_022428035.1 Longimicrobiales bacterium | reverse complement strand
CTTCTGGATGGTGCTCTTCAAGCCGCAGTGGCGAAGTTGGCTCGTTCGCGGGGGCTTCGTCATTACCGGCTATGGGGGTGTTCTCGCATTACACCTGGGTCTGACTTTTGCGGGACGAGGTGATGTGACACCGGCGCTCGGCTGGATCGGGGCGCCCCTCGCTATCATGACCGCCATCTACACCGCCTACCTCTTCGCGCAGGCTCGAGCCCGAGATCTGTGGCAGAGCCCTCTGTTACCCGCTCACCTGTTCGTTCAGGCGCTGTTGGCGGGGGCGGCCATCATTACGCTGATCACGGTGAGTGCAGGGACTCCGGGTTCGGTCACGGCCCTGCTCCGACTTTCGTTGGCTGCCCACCTCGTGATGGCGCTTGGGGAGGCATCGATGGGGCATCCGACTGCTCACGCCAAGCTCGCGGCCCGGGCAATGACGCACGGTGCATATGCTCATCTTTTCTGGGTTTCGGTTCCGCTCGGCGTCATCGCGATTGTCTTTGCCGCGTCGACGCCTGTGATCGCTGCAGGCGCGGCGCTCGCATCTCTCCTCATGTATGAGCACGCCTTCGTTCAGGCGGGCCAGTCGGTACCACTCGCATGACGATCGACGAACTCAACCGCCGAGTTTCCGCGGCCCGCGACGAGGTCGAAGCGCGGGGCGAGACATTCTATCCGGGAGCCAGTCGGGTTCACCTGGCCGCGTTTCCTCCGCGTGAGCGCTGGAACGATTGGGTGGAGCTGGACTCCAAGTCGTGGCCGAAACGGGTCGAGAAGCGGTACATGCTCGTTCCTACAACGTGCTTCAACTGTGAATCGGCGTGCGGCCTTCTGGCCTACGTCGATCGGGATACGCTCCAGGTTCGGAAATTCGAGGGGAATCCCGAGCATCCGGGATCGCGTGGGCGCAACTGCGCGAAGGGACCGGCAACGATCAACCAGATCACAGACCCGGACCGGATCCTCTACCCGCTGCGTAGAGCTGGCGCGCGCGGTGAAGGGAAGTGGGAGCAGGTCTCGTGGGACGACGCTCTGGACGACATCGCGGCCCGTATTCGTGCGTGCCTCGAGGAGGAGCGTCACGAGCAGGTCATGTATCACGTCGGCCGACCGGGCGAGGATGGGTATACGACTCGTATGCTGGCTGCGTGGGGCGTAGACGGGCATAACTCTCACACCAACGTCTGCTCGAGCGGTGCCAGGTCGGGGTACCATTGGTGGATGGGGATGGACCGTCCGAGTCCCGACCACGCGAATGCCAAAGTCATCCTTCTCGTGAGCAGTCATCTCGAGACGGGCCACTACTTCAACCCGCATGCGCAACGGATCATTGAGGGCAAGAAGAACGGCGCCAAGCTGATTGTTCTCGACACCCGGCTCTCAAACACGGCGACCCACGCGGATCACTGGCTCTCGCCGTACCCTGGATCCGAGCCTGCCATCTTCCTGGCTGTGGCTAATTGGATGATCCAGGAACGCCGGTACGATCGAGACTTCGTGCGGCGCTGGTGGAATTGGCAGGAATACATGGAGGTCGTGAAAGGTGAATCCGACGCCTCCTTCGAGCGCTTCGAGGAGGTCCTTTCGGACTTCTATTCGACGTACACCTTCGACTTTGCCGCGGCGGAGTCGGGGATTGACGTGGACGCTCTTCGACAGGTCGCGGAGGAGATCTCGAACGCCGGGACCCGTCTGGCCTCGTACAACTGGCGAAGCGCTGGCTCGGGCAACCTCGGTGGGTGGCAGGTCGCACGGACGATGACTTTGCTCAGCGCACTCCTGGGCTCGCTCGCGACCGAGGGGGGCACCTTCCCGAACTCGTGGAACAAGTTCACGCCGAAGCCCCCACGGCTACCGCATCAGCACCCGACGCGCTGGAACGATGTACTCTGGCCGGACGAGTATCCTCTGGCGCTCATGGAGATGTCGTTCCTGATGCCACATCTGATGAAGGATCAAGACGCCTTCGTCGATGTGTACTTCACGCGCGTCTACAACCCGGTGTGGACGAACCCCGACGGGTTCAGCTGGATCGAGATGCTGACCGACGAATCAAGGATCGGGCAGCACATTGCGATGACGCCTACGTGGAACGAGACGGCGTACTTCGCCGACTATGTGCTCCCCATGGGCCACTCGTCCGAGCGGCATGACCTGACGTCCTACGAGCAGTACAACGGGCAGTGGATCGGCTTCCGTCAGCCGGTGCTGCGGGCCGCGCGGGAGCGACTCGGCGAAGAGATCGGGGATACGCGCGACGTGAATCCAGGCGAGGTTTGGGAAGAGAACGAGTTCTGGATCGAACTGACCTGGCGCATTGATCCGGACGGCTCTCTTGGCATCCGGCAGTTCTTCGAGTCTGTGAAGAATCCGGGCCAGAAGATGACCGTTGACGAGTATTACGGCTGGATCTTCGAGAACTCTGTGCCGGGGCTGCCCGACGCAGCGGCTGCCGAAGGCATCACGCCGCTCGAGTATATGCGCCGCTTCGGCGCGTTCGAGGTGGCGCAGAAGGTGGGCCAGGTCCACGAACAGCAGGTACCGGACGTCGAACTGGATGACGTACGGGTGGACGAAGCCGGTCGTGTGTTCACTCATGCGCCGGTACCGCCAAGCCCAAAAGCGCCGGGCGGTACGAAGATCGATCCGGACGAAGACGGGCGTCGTCGTGTCGGGGTCCGCGTCGACGGGGAGATCCTGAAAGGATGGCCTACGCCGACTGGGAAGTTGGAGTTCTGGTCGCGCACCCTGCATGAGTGGGGTTGGCCGGAGCTGGCGACGCCGACCTATGTGAAGAGTCACGTGCACCGACAGAATCTTGACTCGGATCAGATGCCTTTGATCACCACGTTCCGAGTTCCCGTCCAGATCCACACGCGAAGTGCCAACTCGAAATGGCTCGATGAGATTGCGCACACCAATCCGCTCTGGATTCACCCCAACGACGCGTCGCGTCTCGGCATCGACAAGACAGGTGACCTGGTCCGTGTGGAAACCGAGATCGGATACTTCGTGCTCAAAGCCTGGATTACCGAAGGTATTCGGCCTGGCGTTGCTGCGTGCAGCCACCATATGGGGCGTTGGAAG
>JAKMDG010000030.1 GCA_022428035.1 Longimicrobiales bacterium | reverse complement strand
CAGATACTCCTCGCGCGCGTCGATGTCGATGACATCGAGTTGCAGATCGCGGAACAGTTCGTCCATGCGTGCGCGCGTCTGCTTCGCATGCGCGCGCCAGGCATCGCGTACCTTCCGCCGACTCGTGTTCACGACTCGTCGTTGCCCGGTCTCGGGATCGTCGACGGCGAGCATCCCGACCCTCGGCAGCTCACTGGCGGCCGGATCGGTGAGTCGGATCGGCACGAGGTCGTGGTACCAGGCGAGCTTCCGCGCGGAACGAGTCAGCTCGGGGTCCGTGGTGGCTCCGGTAAGGAAGTCACTGATCAGAAAGACCGTCGTTCGCTGTCGGAGCACCTTGTCTGCATATCGAAGCCCCGTGGAGAGGGCTGTCCCACGGCCTTCCGGTCGGTATGCAAGCAGCTCGAGGACGAGCCGCATCGCGTGCCGACGGCCTGTGTCCGGCGGGATGAAGTGCTCCACCTGGTCGGTCACGAGGAGCAGGCCGACCCGGTCGTTGTTCGCGGTCGCGGCGAGGGCGAGAATCGCGGCGATCTCCGAGGCGACGAGCGCGTTCTGCTTTGCTCCGGTGCCGAATGTTTTTGATGCGGAGAGATCGACCATGACGAGTGCGTTGAGTTGTCGCTCCTCAACGAACTCCTTGACGAAAAGCCGACCGCGGCGCGCTGTCACATTCCAGTCGATCGAGCGGACGTCGTCCCCTGGCTGATACTCCCGCACGTCGGAGAACTCCAGGCCGCGCCCCTTGAAGATCGAGTGGTACTCGCCGGAGAAGAGTGACTCGACGAGGCCTGCGGTCGTCAGCTCAATACGTTTGAGCTGCGCGGTAACCTCGGGGGTGAAGACGTGGTGCGGATCGGCCGACATCAGGGTGCCGGTACGGCCTCGAGAACGCGGGCGATCAGTTGATCGGAGTTGATACTGCGTGCGTCCGCCTCGTAGGTGGTGCGGAGTCGGTGACGCATGACCTTCGGCGCCATCGCCTTCACGTCGTCGGGCAGGACATAGTCGCGACCCTGGAGGAAAGCCCGCGCGCGAGCCGTGCGTGTCAGGAAAATCGTTGCCCGTGGTGATGCACCGTACTCAATCAGCGATTCGAAGTCCGAGAGCCCGTACTTGGACGGCTCGCGGGTCGCGAACGTCAACTCGACGATGTAGTCCAGCACGTCGTCTTCGAGCCGAACCTCGGCCACGGCCCTCCGAGCCTCGGCGATCTGATCCACTGTGATGACCGTATCCACGGGGATCGGCGTGCCCTTTGCTACGCGACGGACGATCTCCTTCTCTTCGACCCGATCCGGGTAGCCAACCTCCAGCTTCATCGCGAAGCGATCCAGTTGAGCTTCGGCCAGCGGATACGTACCGTGCAGCTCGACCGGGTTCTGTGTCGCGAGCACCATGAACGGGTTCTCGAGATGGAACGTCTCCCCTGCGATCGTGACCTGCCGCTCCTCCATCGCCTCGAGCAGGGCGGCCTGCACCTTGGGCGGGGCGCGGTTGATCTCGTCGGCGAGGATGATGTTCGAGAAGATCGGGCCTTTCTGGACCTTGAAGTCGCCGGAGGACTGATCGAACACGGGCGTCCCGACGATGTCGGTGGGCAACAGATCGGGCGTGAACTGGATCCGTCGGAATCCTGTGTGGATCGCTTCGGCCAACGTCCTCACCATCAACGTCTTGGCCAGACCGGGAAGACCCTCGAGCAGAATGTGCCCGCCGGTCAGTAGCGCAACGAGCAGACCCTCGACGGCTTCATTCTGACCGACGACGCGTTCATGAACGGCGTCAGAGACGCCTGTGAGAATGTCTGTGCCCGTTCCGCCAGTCTCTTGCTCCACACCGTACTCCATCATCGGGGTTCGCCGCCGGCCCATGAGTCTTTGGTGACCGGCTGCGAGGACGTCGAGGCATGCGCACCTGCTGGCCGCTTACTTCGACAAGGCCCGACAATGTCCCGTTGGCGGAGGGTACACGCCAGAGGGGTTCAGTCTCCGGCTGGAGCGAGTGCCTCCACAGGTGGAGGAGCGTCGTCCACGACAGAGCGGCGAGCTCTGAACCACTGCACGATCCGGTCCTCCTGAACCGCGAGCGCAGGCACCACGACCATGATCAGCAGCGTAGCGAAAAGAATCCCGAACCCGAGACTTACGGCCGTTGGAGCCAGGAACTGAGCCTGAATGCTCCGCTCGAAGATCAGTGGTGAAATGCCGAGGAAGGTCGTCAGCGAGGTCAGGAAGATAGGCCGGAAGCGCTGCCGCGCCGCGTTGAGGAGCGCGTCCTCGAGCGGGTGACCTTCGGCTTTTTCGGAATTCACGAAGTCCATGAAGACCAGCGTGTCGTTCACCACTACGCCGGTGAGACCGATGATGCCGAACAGGCTGAACAGACCGACCGGGACGCCGACCACCGCGTGACCGATAAGCGCGCCGATGATGCCGAATGGAATCGCCGACATGATGACAAGCGGCTGCAC
>JAKMDG010000360.1 GCA_022428035.1 Longimicrobiales bacterium | reverse complement strand
CGCCACATACGTCCGCGCGCGGGAAAGCGCTCGGCGTCGTAAGTTTCGCATCCTCCTGCTCTCCTGCAACGACGGCTCTGTGCCCTCGTCCGAACTGCTCGACTCCTCCTTCTGAAGTTCTCCGCCGATGTACTTCCGTATGTCTTCGAGGGCGTCGCCGACCAACTCGTCGAGCGGCTCGACAGGGCCCATAGCAACTGGCCTCAAGCGCACCGCCAAGCTGCGGGCCGAGGCTGTACGGCTCCTCTTCCGCTTCGGGCTCGGCGTACGCGGCGGCTCCGGGTCCCGATTCTCCAGGCGCCTCGTCCGCTTCTTCACTCGAGGTCTCCGCGGGCTGGTCTCCCGACTCATGGGAATCCGAACCCGTCTCGCCACCGCCATCTTCGGTCGTGGAGCCATCGCTCCCAAGCCGGCGCGCCTCAGGCTCGCCGCAAGCCGCTGACACAGTGCCAGATGGCTTCGGGATAAAGTACGTGAGTTCCTTGCTTGGATCATAGTCTGAGTCTGCTAGCCTGCTCCCTTTGTCTGCACTGTTCAGCTCGCTTGGAACCCACCTAACGCTTGCTCGGATGTTGCGGCTGAGTAAGTAAGCTGAGAATCGACGAATCAAGCACAGCAATCTGTAGTCGCGAGATCGTGCGCGCTCGAACGATAAACACACAGACATGTTATCGACAAGGAAAAGCTGGCAAACGTTTTTCCCAAAGGCAGACTCGGCGACTCGCTGGACGGCTACCACAAGCGCTCGCGCTTCAAGATGCAAAATGCCGTCAGAGAAATGCCAAGGCTTGGCGAGCCGGGTCTGCCAGCGCTCAGTGCGAAGCCACTCGGCCGGGATCTCAGGGAAGCCGTCTCGGACCTCCCACTCGCCGAACACGGCCTCGTGGTGTTCTGGCAAGACTGCAGTCGGCACCCACTTCTTGTCGTGCAGCTCAAAACCGGCGGCTTCCAAGGCGTGCACCCGCGCGCTCGCTCCCGGCAGCCGCTTGAAGCGACTTCTCTCTGTGGTTCGCCCGCAAGCTGACACGACGTCACGCGGCCAATAGGCAGTAGCAATCCCAAAACCGGTCTCGCTTGCGTCACTGGCATAGACGTAGCCCGACCACTGACGAGTCCAGTCTGAGCGACACAAAGCCAGCAATGCACGGAAGTGTCGGAACTCCTCGCGCACGGCCGGCCAGATCTTCCAAGCGTCCGGTCCGGCCTTCCTCACAAAAGCGTACGCAGCACAGAACACGCTCAAGAGGGGCCGGCACGTCAGGGCGGCGTAGGTGCAGTGGCCGAGGAGCACCTCGACGACCACTCCGGTGCAGTACGACAGCGACAAGAAACCTCCAAGAGCTCTGCGAAGGATTCGCAGCCGCTTCGTCGTCGGCGCCGTGAAAAGCCCGCGGCTTCCAACGGCAACACCAAGAGTATCGGCCCCACCTTCGTAGAGCTCGATCTCGTGCAGCACCAGCCCGTTGCCTTCGAAGGCCTGCTTGGCCTCGTCCAAGGCGTCACGGACAGCCCCGATCCGCGGAGCAAAGACTCCCATGTTGTCGACGTAGGCATAGTGGAAATCGACGCTCTTGTCCGGCTCCACCTGCACTGCGTCCCTCTGGTACCTCTCGACGTCCATGACCGCCACTCCGGTCCGGTCGTTCAGCAGCCTACTCATAGACGTGAGCGACAACGACCCAAGCCAGATCTCGACGATGTCTTGACAGAAGTAAAGGGACCAGCTAAATCCCATGGGCAAGCTTCCTGAGCACGGGTAGATCTCGGTGTCCGCAGCAACCGTAATGCCTGAGATGACGCTGCCGGGCAGGCCTAAGGCCTGCGCAGGCAACGACCATGGAAAAGCAAAGTACTCTGAGAGCTCCTGAGAAATCCGCAGCCTATGGAATGCGTCCGCGACGTCTGCAGTTCCAAGGCAGAAAGCGAAGTGCTCGAGGAGACGACGCCCGGCCGCCGAGTCAGACTCGACGCCGAGCGGAAGCTGGGTCTCCATCCGGGCGAAAGCCTCGGGCCCAGCAAGGCATACTCCTGGTGCCGGCTTCATGAGCCGATTCGTGAGCCGGGCATCAAGAATAAGACGGAGGACGCCGGGTTTCTTCTTCTTCACAAAGAAAACGCCGACAGTCGACCGAGGGTGAAGTGTATATACCCATAGACCGACGGCATGCAGTTGTTGACAAAGTGATCGATACTTCCGTCGGCTACCGGCCAGAATTCTGCAAGTGTACGGGGTGATGAGACCGCTCGTGGCTTCCAAATCGGCCAGCTCCTGCGGCTCACGCCTCATACGCTCCGGAACCTCCAAAAACCCACGGGCCTGTGCAGAGACAAGGGTAGCGGCACGCGGCGCGCCGGCCACCGAGTCGGGCAAAGAAATGGTCCCGTCATTGAAGGTCGCGAGTGTGCCTTCGCCTGCCACGCCATCACCGTAGACGCGGCGGCCTCGGAGCAGTCCAACAAGTGCTGCTGCCGGCGAGGGCGCGTCATCCTCACGCTCCAGCGTCTGGAGCTCAGCTGCCCGCTGAGTGAGAAGCGCAATCACCTCGTCTTGACGCTGTCCACCAAAGAGCCCGCCACCAAGGTGGCTCGTTCCACATGGAGGATCAGGGTGGGTCCATGACCCGTGCATCCAATTAAGTGCTTCGCTAAGCTCGTTCACGGCGCGCGTGAGCACCACGCGCTTCGACCAATTCTGCTTTGGGCGTCGACCGCCTGAATTCGGAGATGGTGGCAGAGGTAGCAGCGGCAGAGGAAAAAATCGATTACCGCTATACGCTGCGGGAGCCAGAGCCGCCACCGAGTCGCTCTGGTCCCCCATCGCCTATGCTACATCTGGCCGCGGCCCGGCTTGCCCTTGCCCCCGCCCTTCTTCTGGGCTTTGCGGGCTTTGGCAGGCGAAGGGCCGCCAGGCGCGGTAGGAGCGCCATCTCCGTCATCATCTTGCAGTCCACCAGGTGCCGTCAGGCCGCGCGCTCGAGTGCGATAGCTCTGCACGCGCACCTCGTTCTGCACCTGCGACGAGGCCCACGACCGAAGCCCGGCGCTGACGCAATCCATGGCCGAGCGTCG
>JAKMDG010000339.1 GCA_022428035.1 Longimicrobiales bacterium | reverse complement strand
GACTGCTACAGGACCTCGTCGACGGTGCGCTGCCGAACAAAGCCGTGGCCCGAATCGAGGCTCACGTTGCCGACTGCCTGGTGTGCACCAATGAACTCGCTGCGTGGCGCTCGATTTCCGTCCGTCTGGGCAGCCTCGAGCAGTTTGCACCGTCCGAGCACTTCCGTGAGCGGGTCGTGGAGGCAGTCCTGGCCACTCAGGAGCAGACGTCGGTCGCACAGCGTCCGGCATGGTCACGTCTCGCCGCCGCTGCCGGGCGATGGGTCCCGCAGACACGCGAGGCGTGGGCTGCACTTTCCGGTGTTGCCGTGACGCCTGTCGTCATCGTCGGCCTGATGGCGTACGCAGTCTTTTCGCACCCCACCCTGACAGTCGGGTCTCTGCTGTCGTTCGCCAGGTGGCAGGTTTCGGACCTGGCAACCGCAGCCCTGACTGCGCTCTCCGCTGCGGCCCTGCAGAACGCCAGCGGTCTCGGCGTTTCTACTCTTCTCGAGATGCTCGTCGCCGCACCCGTGTTGGTGGCCGGCGGCGTCCTCATCTACACAGTGGCCAGCGCATTCGCGGTGCGAGTGCTCTGGAGGAACCTCTATGCTCATGCTTCGTCTGCTTCGTAGAGCCGCTCTGGCTCTGGGCCTTGTTGCCCTCGTCCTTCCGTCCGCGGCCAGCGGCCAGCTTCGTGACATCGTCACGAAGAACGTGGCGGCTTCTTCTTCGGCCTCGGAGCTGGAGCTTCGCTTCGACGATGACTCGAGGCTCGCGATTAGCTTCGAGGGCGGCTCCGTGTTCATCGACGGCGAGACCGTCGGCGACTACGAGTCAGGCGACCCGCTGGACGAAGCCTTCCGCCAGCTCCTCGGTCAGGCGATGGCGCTCGAGAACGGGGCACTGGCAGAAGCTCTCGTCGACTGGTCCGTACCCTCCACGCTTGAGGACGTCCTCGTAGCCCGTCGCATCGATGAGGCGCTCGAACGATCGATTCAAGAGGTGGACGTTCAGGTAGACGTCCGTGACGGTGACGTGTCGATCTCCATCGGGGATGAGTCCTCCCTGGCCCAGTTGTTGATCGGCTCCGTTACACGGCTGGGGGTGCTTGATGACGCGCTGGAGGGGCTCGATGAAGAGTTCCGTATCCATATCAATGAGGACGTGACCATCGAGGCTGGCGAAATCGAGCGTCGAAATGTCGTCGTGATCGAGGGGACGCTTCGGGTCGAGGGCGAGGTTCGTGGAAACGTAGTCGTCGTTGGTGGTGCGCTGGACGTACCGGACGACGGTGAGATCCGGGGCGAGGCGCGTATCGCCGACTCGCGGATCCTGGGGAACAGCGGTGAGGTCCGAGGAGGCATTGTGGACGTGCTGAAAACCGAGCGCGATCTGGAGGTGGACCTGCGCGACCGCATGAGGGAAGAAATCAGGGAGGAAGTGCGCAGCGATCTTTGGAACGAATTCCTGAGTGCCGCCCGATTCGAGGACGATGGATTCTCGATCATGGCCGTATTCCGCCCGGTGATCCGGGGCGTGAGTGGCATCATGGAGAAGCTGCTGATCGTCTTCGTACTCGGTCTCCTCGGCGCAGGCTTCTTCGCCGTCGCCGGAGACAACGTCGACGCCATCGCCGAAACTGCACGGCGGGCTCCTGGTCGCGCTGCGATGGTGGGCCTCGCGGGCAGCTTCCTGCTGATTCCGGTCTGGCTCCTTGGCACCGTTGCGTTGGCGATTTCGATCATCGGGATCCCGGTGGCCGTCGCCTGGGTTCCACTCTTCCCGATCGCAGCCGCGATGGCTGCGGTTCTCGGGTACATCGCGGTCGCCCGAAACGCCGGAGAGTGGCTAGCCGACAGCACGTGGCCATGGACCGGCTGGATCCGTAAGTCCAATCCGATCTTCACACTCTTCGGGGGATTGCTCGGCTTGATGTTCGCCTTCCTGGCCGGGCATCTGATGTCGATCGTACCGGTACTTGGGATGTTCAGCTGGGTGCTCTTCGTGATCGGAAGCCTTCTGATGTTCTATGCGATGCAGATCGGGTTTGGTGCGGTCCTGCTGACGAGGGTGGGCCGGCGGCGGGAGTACTACCCGTCCGATGTGGACGCTGCGTGGGAAGATGCGATGCGGGTGGATGTGGATGCGGATGACAGTGGGGCGGAAGCGGCCCCGAACGCCTAACGGACACGGGAGCGGGTGATGAGGAAGGTGGTGGCGGTGGCGGTGGCAGCGTGGGTGATGAATCCGATGTTCGCCGAGGCCCAGGAGTGGCGGACAGTCACGATGTCCCAACAACTCGAGCGCAACGAGGAGATCCGCGTGCAGGTGGAGTACGGAGCAGGCCGCTTCACGGTGCGCTCGGTGGATGAGGGACTCCTCTACAGAATGAATCTTCGGTACGACGAGGACAGCTTCGTACCGGTCGCTGAGCTTTCAGGCGATCGCCTGCGTCTCGGTGTCGAGTCTCTTGGTCGGAGCGTGCGTATGCGGAACCGCCAGGCCGGCGAGTTGGAACTTGAGTTGGCACGCGGCATTCCGATCGATCTGGATCTCGAATTCGGTGCCGTGAAGGCCGACATCGATCTCGCTGGACTGGCGCTGACCGATCTCGATCTGAGCACAGGGGCCTCCGAGTCACTGATCACAGCCTCCGAACCGAACCCGGTGCCGATGGGAACCGCGAGCTTCGAGGCGGGGGCCGCCGAATTCCACGTCACACAGCTCGGTAACCTCAATGCAGAACGTATCGAGATGGACGCGGGCGTCGGGTCGATCACGCTGGGCTTCGGCGGCCGATGGAAGCAGGATGCCCGCGTCAGCATCGACATGGGCCTCGGGTCCCTTGAGTTGCGGATCCCCGAGGGTCTCGGAGTGCGTCTGCGGAAGGACAGCTTCCTGACAGCCCTCGACTCCGAGGGACTCATCAAGCGCGGTGACGTGTACGAATCACTCGACTTCGAGGACGCGGACTACCGAATCGTCATCGACCTTGATGCGGCGTTCGGAAGCGTCACTGTTGTCTGGATCGACCCGACCAACTGATTCAGGAGTTCAACGATGATCGGCTCACTGCTTACCTTCTTCGCCGTCGGCCTGATCACCCTCGTGGTGGCAGGCGTTGTGTTGGGGATCGTGGGAGCCGTCTTCTCGCTGACGATTGGACTGGCTTCCTTTCTCCTGTTCAAGGTGGCTCCGATCCTGCTCGTCGGATGGATCGTCGTGAAGATGTTCGAGAAATCGCGCAGCAAAGGGTCTCTTTCCGAGGCTGATCGCCGGTGGCTTGAGGGCGAGTAAGAGCCGCCGCACCGAGAGGAAGAAAACGGTCCCGCATGGCACCGCGCCACGCGGGACGGCTGTCTCGTCTAGCCTGTGACCGCGAGCTGCCCCTCGACCGCGGTCATGACGTCTGCCAGCGCCTTCGCCGTAGCAGACTCCGGGGCCGAGACGATCGTCGGCGCACCCGCGTCACCGGCCTGAACGACGGCTGAATCGAGCGGCACACGCCCGAGGAAGGGGACCTCCATTTCCTTGGCGAGTGACTCCCCACCCCCACGACCGAAGATGTCGTGGACGTCGTCACAATTCGGGCACACGAAGCCGCTCATGTTCTCCACAATGCCCAGTACCCTGGTATTCACGCGCTCGAACATCTTGATCCCCCGACGAACGTCACCGGTTGCCACCTGCTGGGGCGTCGTCACCATCACGGCGCCGTCGAGATCGATCGTCTGGACCAGCGAAAGCTGCGCGTCACCAGTGCCGGGAGGCATGTCGATAATCATCGTGTCCACGTCACCCCAATCGACTTGCTCAAGGAACTGCTTCAGGATTCCACTGATGAGCGGTCCGCGCATAATCGCGGGTTGATCTTCTTCGAGGAGAAATCCGAGACTCATGAGGCGAACTCCATGGGCCTCGATCGGCTCGATCATCTCCTGACCCTTCTCGCCTGAGACGCTGGGACGGCGATTCACCCCGAACATGAGCGGGATATTGGGGCCATAGATGTCGGCATCCACCAGTCCAACCTTGTGACCGGCCTTGGCA
>JAKMDG010000335.1 GCA_022428035.1 Longimicrobiales bacterium | reverse complement strand
CCCTGAGCACCGAGTGTGCGAGGGCCCGTACGTTGTCGAAGGAGGCGAAGTCCGCTGCATAGAAGCGTGCGGAGCCAGGGCCAGCGTTGATTTCATCGACAACCGCCATGCCTCGCTGTTCATCCCGTCCGTGAACGATGACGTGCGCACCTCGCGCGCCCATTCGAAGCGCCACCTCGCGACCAAGGCCACTGGTGGATCCGGTGATGAGGACGATCTGTTGACCGGGCTCGGGCGCAGGCCCCGGCTGGGCCACCAGAGCCGCTGGACGTCCGCTCCAGACCGAGAGAGCGGCGAGTATGATGGCGAGGGTGGTTCGGGCGGTGAGACGCATCCGGGCAGCTCCTTCGTCAGGTTGACGCCGTAAGCGACGCGGCGGACCCGCCGGGGTCAAGCGAATCGCGGGGTGGACCGCCCGGCCGTGTGGTCGG
Source organism: Longimicrobiales bacterium (assembly GCA_022428035.1). Lineage (GTDB taxonomy): Bacteria > Gemmatimonadota > Gemmatimonadetes > Longimicrobiales > Gaopeijiaceae > UBA2589. The sequence continues at coordinate 1,934 of JAKMDG010000335.1, read as the reverse complement.
AGAAACCGTTTGTCCTCGTTTACGTAGGTCATGGAGATGGCGGAGTTTGAACAGGGGAGGGGACGATGCTGGGGATTGAGAGGGCCGCCGGGGGGCGCTATTCGTGCGGCTGCCGGATTGTCACATCAGATCTGAGTCACGGCGTGCTGCTGCCGCTCCCGATCTGCTCGAGTCACGGCCGTGGGTACGGACGGACTACCGTGGTCGCGCGCATGGCGCGTTCGGCGCTCAGGCGCTTCGGAGGTGCGCTCCAAGTCCGTCTCTGAGAGCTTAGCCTGCGAGCTCTGATCTCATGATCCCTCAGCCTGCCCGGGCGGACGACACCTTCACCCGCACTGCGGGTAACGGCGTGCATGCACTACTCCAACGTACCTGACACCCGAGTCCGTGTCCTGCGTGACGAAACACCACGGCCGGATGGCGATTTCGTTCTTTACTGGATGACCGCAGCGCGGCGCCTGTCCTGGAATTTCGCGCTCGATCGGGCAGTCGAGTGGGCACGCGAACTAGACAAGCCCCTGGTGATCTTCGAGCCGCTCCGGGCCGGGTATCGGTGGGCGAGCGAGCGTCACCATCAGTCGATCATCGACGGCATGGGCGACAAGGCGGGACGACTGGAGGGAGCATGCGTCACCTACTATCCCTACGTCGAGCCAGAGCCCGGCGCCGCCACGGGACTGCTCGCGGCGCTGGCCGGCCATGCTGCATGCGTGATCGCCGACGATTCTCCGACCTTCTTCCTGCCCCGGCTCCTCGAGGCTGGTCGTAAGGCCGTCCTGTGCCGCATGGAAGCGGTAGACGGCGTCGGCATGCTTCCATTGTCGGTCCCCGGGCGCTCGTTCTCGGCCGCGTACCACTTCCGGCGATACCTGCACAAGGAACTTCCCGCGCACCTGGGGCCTCGTCCGTCACCGGATCCGCTGGCGGCGGTGGCGCTTCGGTCCCTCGAGGGACTGCCTGCCGAGGTGATCGCTCGTTGGCCCGCGGCCCGGCTGCTAGAGGGCGGGTCGGGACGCTCATCGCTCGATGGGCTCGCCTCGATCCCGATCGACCACACGGTGGGCGCTGTTCCGTGGATCGGTGGCGAGACGGAGGCGCGACGTCGCCTGCAGTCTTTTCTCGAGACAGATCTCGCTCGATATGCGGAAGACCGGAACCACCCCGATCTCTCCGTGGTCAGCGCGCTGTCGCCAGCGCTGCACTATGGGCACATCTCTGCCCACGAGATCTTCCACGGCCTGACGGAGCAGGAAGGGTGGACACCCGCGCGGATCACGCTGCCTCACAATGGTCGCCGGAAGGGCTGGTGGGGGATGAGTGAGTCTGCCGAGGGCTTCATCGACCAGCTCGTCACGTGGCGGGAGCTCGGCCACGGGTACTGTCACGCCCAGCCGGACTTCCGGTCGTACGACACGCTGCCGGAGTGGGCGGTGCAGACCCTGGAGGATCACGCGGGTGACCCGCGGCCCTGGCTCTACTCGCTGGAGCAATTCGAGGCAGCCGCCACGCACGATGAGATCTGGAACGCGGCTCAGCGACAGCTCGTGGAGCAAGGTGTCATACATAACTATCTGCGGATGTTGTGGGGCAAAAAGATCCTCGAGTGGTCTGCCCACCCGCGGGAGGCGCTGGACACCATGGTGGTGCTGAACAATCGGTATGCGATTGATGGCCGGGATCCCAATTCATGGTCCGGCATCATGTGGGTCATGGGGCGGTTCGATCGTGGCTGGCCCGAGCGGGCTGTGTTTGGAAAAGTCCGTTCCATGAGCTCGGATTCGACCCGTCGGAAGGTTCGTATCGACCGGTACCTTGGGCGGTGGGGATCGCAGCCCGAACTGGTCTAGCGGGGGTGGCATGCTCCTCCTTGGCGGGGGTGCTAGATTGAGTTTTCCGCCCTCGAGACCGGGTCGCTGGGATGTCCACCGCCAGGC
>JAKMDG010000325.1 GCA_022428035.1 Longimicrobiales bacterium | reverse complement strand
GGACATCATCGACCAGAACGGTGACTTCGTCTCGGATACGACCGTCGTGACCGCGAAGCAGAACCTCATCGTCGGTGGCATCATCGGAACGGTCGGGATCGGCGGTGGCTACGTGTTCCGACCTCATGTGGACTACAAGTATCAAACGCGTGAGGAGCGGGATGGGAGCCAAGCCGGATCCGGATGGATGGTCGCAGCAGGTGGCGACATTCCGATTCGGATCGCGGGGACGGAGTTCTTCCCCAAGGCCCGTGTCTACTTCGGGTCGATCAAGGATTTCAATGAGATAGCGGTCAGTACCGTGGGCATGGAATTCAACGGGACCATACGAGTGAATTTCTGAACCTGGCCTCACGGCGCGTCGATGCCGTAATCGACCAGCAGACATTACAATGGGCGTCCGATCCAATGGGTCGGACGCCCGTCTTCTTTTCGGCTACAGCCGATTTTCGGCTACAGCCGATCCACCTCGCATCTCCCTCCCTGCTCATGCCTGACATCCGACGCATCGCCGTAAACACCGGTGGCGGAGACGCCCCCGGCCTCAATGCCGTCATCCGAGCCGTTGTGCTCTCTGCCGAGCAGCTCGGCTGGGAGGTCGTGGGCATCAACGACAGTTATGACGGGCTCTTCGAGGACGATGGCGTTGTCCGCCTCGACCGCCGCTCAGTCCGCGGTATCACGCACCTCGGCGGCACCATCCTTGGGACGACGAATCGAGGAAATCCCCTCAACTGGCCGGTTGAACATGCGGATGGGACCGTCACGTACGAGGACCGTTCACAGCGGGTCGTCGACCGGCTCCGTGAGCACGAGGTCGACGCGCTCATCGCCATCGGTGGCGACGGCTCACTGGCTATCGCACAGGCCCTATCCGAGCTCGGTCTGCCCGTCGTCGGTGTCCCCAAGACCATCGATAACGATCTGGCTTCCACAACCCTCACCTTCGGCTTCACCACCGCAGTCGAAACCGCGACCGACGCCATCGGAAAGCTCCACTCCACAGCCGAGGCCCACGAGCGCACCATGGTCGTGGAACTCATGGGTCGAACCGCCGGCTGGATTGCCATGTACGCCGGTGTCGCCGGCACGGCTGACGTCATCCTCATCCCCGAGATCCCCTACGAGATCGACGCCGTCTGTGAGAAGGTCGAGGAGCGCTATGCGTCGAAGCGTTCACAGTTCGCGATTGTCGTGGTCGCTGAAGGCGCGCATACGGCCGAAGGCTCCATGAAGTACAAGGAGACAGCCGAAGGCCAGCAGCGCCTGGGCGGAGTAGGCAAGTTCGTCTCTGAGCAGATTCATGAACGGACCGGCCGCGAGACACGGGAGCTCGTCCTGGGCCACCTGCAGAGGGGCGGTGGCCCCAACGCCTACGACCGCCTGCTTGCCCTCCGCTTCGGAGCAGCGGCCGTGCGTATGGTTCAGGCGGGACATTTCGGTACCATGGTGGCCCTCGACCCACCTGACGTCCACGCCGTCCCGCTCAAAGAGGCCGTGGCCCATATCAAGACCATTCCACTCGACTCCGACGTCATCCAGACGGCTCGTTCGCTCGGCATCTGCCTGGGCGACCGTTAATCGCTGAAGCGGGCGGACCGCCGTGAGAACGAACAACCGAAAGGCCGACCTATGAAGGGGATTTGCGTTCCGACTTCGACGCTCGCGCTCATTGCAGCACTGGCACTTCCGACGCTCAGCTCTGCTCAGAATGTCGCCGACTACGTACCGGCGGCGGCAGTCGGTCCGGAGTTTCCGCTGTCGATCCGTAGCATCATGCGCGCCGAGTCGAACGTGGGTCAGGCCCCGACGCAGGTGCGCTGGAGCGACGACTCGGACTGGATCTATTTCCGTTGGCAACCCGGCGGACTGGACTGGGACGCCGGTCGTTCCCTGTACCGGGTTTCCGCTGACGGCGGCGCGCCGGAGAGGATCGATGGCGAAGCGGCCGACGAACTCGCCCCTGTGCTGGCGTCAGGAGACATCTCACCCGACAGGCGCTCCCGGATCGTCTCGTCTGGCGGCGACCTCTATCTGATCGATCGAGGCTCCGGCAGCATGCGGCGACTCACGCACACCGAGGACGGCGAAGGTCAGCCGCTGTTCTCGTCGGACGGGGACGCCGTCCTTTTCCGCCGTGGCAACAACGTCTTCCGGCTGGCGCTCGAAACCGGATCTCTCACGCAATTGACCCGGATCGCGGGCCCGGAGCCCGATGAGGATGATGACCCCGAGGGTCACAAGGCCTTCCTCGAAGCGCAGCAGCTTCAGCTCTTCGAGCACATCCGCCGGGACAGCACACGCACCGCACGTGCAGACTCGACTCGTACCGCACGGGAGGCGCGCGAGGCAGCTCCCATCTATCTGAATCGCCGGGAGCGCGTTCAGGGGCTAACGCCGACACGCGATGGCTCATACGTGATGGTGCGGGCGACCGTACCCTCGCAGAGCGCAGTGCAGACGATTGTACCAGACTGGATTACCGACGACGGCTACACCCGCGATCTCACTGTGCGCACCAAGGTGGGCGACGCGCAAAGCCGGAGCAGAGCGGGCATCATCACCACGGCAACAGGGGAGATCCATTGGGTCGACGTGGAGCCGGACGAATACGAGTCTGAGATGCCGAGCCGCGTCTTCAACGCGGGCTGGAATGACTCTGGCACGACGGCATTCGTCTTCGCGGTTTCGTTCGACGACAAGGACCGCTGGATCTGGTCGATTGATGCCGCGACAGGAGAGCGTACCCTGCTCGACCATCTACAGGACGACGCCTGGGTCGCGGGTCCCTGCTTCTCTCAGTGTGTGGGATTCATTCCCGACAGCGATCGCCTTTACTTCGTGAGCGAGGAGACCGGCTTCGCACACCTGTACGCCGTCGACGCGGACGCCTCGAACAAGCAGGCCCTCACGAGCGGCGCCTGGGAAGTGCTGAGTGTCACGATGCCGGAGGACCGCTCGCACTTCCTCATGCGAACGAATGAAGGCTCACCGTTCAACGAGCATGCATGGCGGATGGACTTCGATGGCTCCGACCGTACTGCGATCACTGCGGGAGGTGGTCGCTTCAACTATACGCCATCACCCGACGGAACCCGTGCCGCGATCGTGCATGACGTCGCGAACCGCCCTCCTGAACTCTTCGTTGCGGACGCCAGCGGCTCCGACATGGAGCAGGTCACTACGTCCCCGACCGATGAGTGGATGACGTTCGACTGGATCCAGCCAGAGATCGTTCACTTCCCTGCGGACGACGGCACCATGGTGCCCGCCCGCATCTATCGCCCGAGAGATGTTGGAGCCGAGGCACACGGTGGCGCCGTCATCTTCGTACACGGCGCGGGATATCTGCACAACATCCACAACTACTGGTCGTCGTACTACCGCGAGTACCAGTTCCACCACTTCCTGGCCGCGAGCGGCTACACCGTCCTCGACATCGATTACCGGGGCTCTGCTGGCTACGGCGCTGAGTGGCGGACCGCGATCTACCGATGGATGGGCGGGAAGGATCTGTCCGACCAGGTAGATGGTGCTCGTTATCTCGTTCGCGACGAGGGGGTGGATGCAGGTCGGATTGGGCTCTACGGTGGATCGTATGGTGGATTCATCACGCTTATGGGTCTCTTCACAGCCGGCGACACCTTCAAGTCAGGGGCAGCCCTCCGATCCGTCACCGACTGGGCGCACTACAACCACGGGTACACGAGTCGGATCCTGAACCTGCCGCACGACGATGACGAGGCCTACGAGCAGTCCTCACCGATCTACTTCGCGGAGAACTTCCGTGCAGATCAGCACCTGGTCATGCTTCACGGCATGATCGACACCAACGTCCACTTCTCGGACGTCGTGCGGCTGTCGCAGCGCCTCATCGAACTGGGCAAGGAGAACTGGGAGCTCGCGGTCTATCCCGTCGAGAACCACGGCTTCGTCGAGCCATCGTCGTGGACAGACGAGTACCGCCGGATCTTCGAGCTCTTCGAGCGGACGCTTCGCGAGCCCGGCTGCACGGCGGCCGGCGGCTTCTGCACGGTCCGGGGCGGGGAAGGACGATAGTGCCGTGAGGAGCCAGGC
>JAKMDG010000309.1 GCA_022428035.1 Longimicrobiales bacterium | reverse complement strand
GACGTTAGAGGAGCGCCCATGCTGACTCGGACACGTCTTAGATTCAGGGAGCGTACTCACTCGAACTCCTCGGAGGTCTATGACCGTACCCATTCACGTAATCGCTAAGGACGGCCGGAAAACGGCTGAACAACTCCTCGCCTTCATCGAGGAGCATGAGATCCCCGGCACGCTCTACGCTGCGGATTTCTACATCGAAGGCTCTGAATCATGGGAGGCTGTCCCGGGCGGATGGCGGCACGAGAGTGGTCGGATCATCAACGTCGACCACCATGCACCCCACCCGACCATGCAGCGGCATGTCTCGAGCACGACCCTGGCACTCGCGCTGCTCCAAAGCGGGGAGTCCCCGGGGCCGGACGACGCAGTCCTCATCAGCCACACGGATTGCGACAGCGTTCTCTCCGCTGGCCTCCTCACCGGGCGGCTCGACCCGAAGCCCGAGTACAGCGACGCCGCGATCGCAGCGGACCACACCGGCCTCGAGCACGAGATCGCCGACCTCCTGCAGGGCCTCGATGCGCATTGGTCCCGCGCTCGCCGTTCCGCTGCGTCAGCAGAGACGCTCGACTACCGCTTCGAGTGCCTCGAGCGGTTCGAGCGTGAAGGCTCTCTTCCCGGGGACTGGGACGGGTTCGCCGAAACCGCGGTGGCCGAACGACAGGTGAGCCGGCAGCGGGCTGCGACGCTGGCCCAGCAGCGGATGCGCCGCCACCGAGACGTGACCTTTGCCCGCCTCGAGCCAGAGGACGGTCCGATTGAGGGAGAGCTCTTCCTTCCCCACCTGTCGGACGCCTGGATCGTCGCGACTACGGTCCCCCACGCCGATCATGCCGACCGGTGGCGCTGGAAGCTCCGTCTCGGCCTCGGAGCTCCCGACTGGCTCTCGCTCCACGATCTCGGAATCGAGCACTTCGACCCCGTCTTTGGTGGTCGATGGAATGCCGGATCGAATAACCGGCCGGCCGGCGAGAGCCGAGAGACGATGCTGCCTGGCTCCCTTCTGGATCCTGACGACTACCACGCACGCGTCGTAAACGCGCTCGATGCTCGCAAGCTCGAACGGGCCATCGAGATCGCCGTGAACGTGCACCGTGGGCAACGGGACAAAGCGGGTGCCCCGTACATCCTGCATCCGCTGCGTGTCATGGCGGCGTGCTCCTCCATCGACGCCAAAATCGTCGGCGTTCTCCACGACGTGGTGGAAGACGGAGAGGGCTGGACCGCCGACCGTCTTCGCGCCGAGGGCTTTGGACCGGACGTGCTCGCAGGTCTCGACGCCGTCACAAAGCGACCCGAGGAAGGGTCAGACCGGAACCTGACGGACTCGGCCAACGACGAGCGCTACTTCGCCTTTTGCCGACGAGCGGCTCAGGACCCGATCGGGCGAGAGGTGAAACGTGCCGACCTGGTGGACAACATGGACGTGACGCGGCTGCCCCGAGTCACCGAGCATGATCAGAAGCGGCTGGAGCGGTATCGAGTGGCCATGGAGTTGCTGGAGGCTGCGGGACCGTGACCTACCTCATCGGCATCGACTGCGCTGCGCAGGACAAGAAGTGCGGACTCGCGCTGGGCGTCATCGAGGCCGATCGCATTCGCGTACTCGAGGTCATGACCAAACAGGCCAGCATCGTCCCGATTCTTCTGCCCTGGATACGAGACAACCCACCGAGCTTGATCGCGATTGATGCACCCCTCGGGTGGCCGCAGCCCATGGGCGCTGCACTCGCAGCGCACGCTGCGGGCGAGGCCATTCCACACGCCGCCGATGACCTGTTCCATCGTCATACCGACCGTGTGGTCCGAGAGCATACAGGTAAGCGACCCATGGAAGTTGGAGCCGATAGAATTGCACGAGCGGCCTTGAAGGCCGTGAACCTCGTGCAGGAGCTGCGAGACGGAAGCGGCCTCGCCCTCCCCCTCGCGTGGTCACCGGGCCCCACCGAGGAGCCCTCGACGATCGAGGTCTATCCGGCGCTCACCCTCCGAGCACGGGGCATTCCAGATACGGGGTACAAGGGCACTGACCCTGCGGCCCGAGATCGGCGGGCCTCCATCCTTCAGGAGCTGGAGCCGTACGTTGAATTCGGGAGCCATGCTGACGCCGCCCTGGCATCAGACGATGCGCTCGACGCGGTGCTTTGTTTGCTCACCGCACGTGACTTCCTGACCGGGGACGTGGTGGAGCCCGGAGATCTGGATGTTGCGCGCCATGAGGGGTGGATCTGGTTCAGGTCGTAGCGCGGGATGTGAGCGTGACCTCACACAAGCATCTCCTCTGACCGGGGCGCCCGAATCAAGCTGCGCATATCCGGACGGCGCGGCACCGTCCCTCCTGGCCGCTCGGGTCGAATCGGGGACCTCCTGCTCCCACATCGGAGCTAGCCGTAGCCGCATTCCGGCAAGAATCGGAGGCTGCCGGGTCTAATGGCCTCAATGTCGGGTCCGATGGATGTAGCGCTTTACCCCGAGCGGTCCCAGGG
>JAKMDG010000286.1 GCA_022428035.1 Longimicrobiales bacterium | reverse complement strand
GAGCATAACCAGCTCAGCCGCCACGGATACGGCGATTTCCTCTGGAGTCTCAGCACCGATGTCGAGTCCGACCGGCGCATGAATACGCGCTAGAAGAGACCTGTCGATGCCCTCATCGAGGAGCTGGACGTACGTGGCACGAACCCGCCGCCGGCTCCCGATCATGCCGATATATGCAGGCAACGGATCTGCGCGTAGCGCACGAACCAGGCACTCGTAGTCGTACTTGTGACCCCTCGTCACGAGCAGCAGAAAAGAACGCTCATGCAGGGTGACATCTGCGAAAGGGTCAGAAAAGTCCGCTCGGATCAGCCGCTCCGCCTCGGGAAATCGTTCCCGTGTGGCGAAGTCCGGCCGATCATCCAGGACCGTGACCCGATAGCCCAGCATCGCACCCATATGCGCCATCGGTTGGGCGACGTGACCGGCCCCGACGACGACGAGTTCCCTGATGGGTCGGCGAATCTCGACATACAGCTCGACCTGCACGTCTCCGACCTGCAGCGTCCGGATTCCGTCGCGAGCGCGGCGGTCGTCGAGAGCCGCCGCGAGCTGCTCGGCCACGGCAGCATCACTGGACGAATCGCCCAGTGAGCCGTGCGTGGACGTTCCTTGAGTGGGGTGCCGCACGAGCGCCATACGCGCTCCGCGATGTTGAGGAGCACCCTCAGAGGCTCCAACGACGGTACCGGCTGCAGCGCTGCCACCTCCTGCAGATGTCTCCAGAAGGAGCCGGGAGGTCTCCGCAGCACCGAGTTCTGCAGGTGTCGCGCTCATGTTCGCCGCTCCTTGCTCCCAGTGGTCGTCTCGTCGGTGTATTGCATCTGACCGGCGATGACCGCGGCGTACTGTTCGGGCGTGTCGATATCGGTCACGACCCGAGGATCGCGAACTCTCCAGAGTGCCGCGCTGGCGAGGTGGTGGTGGACGACCGCACGGGCTCCACCCTCGAGCGCTGGGTCTGCCAGCTCCGCGAACAACGCGCGGGCGAAGATGGCGGGGTGACCCCGCTTTTCGCGCGGGGTACCGTCGACCGAGTATTCGTGAAGCGGGATGACCAGCGGAGCTGCGTCCGCCGTCGCGATGCCCAGCAACGTCCGAACGATGGGGGCATCAACCAGCGCATAGTCGAGCGGAAGCCAGGCGATCGCCTCCACATCGTCGGGTAGTGATTCGATCGCAAGGCGCAGCGATGTGATCGGCCCTTCGCCGGGGTTGGTGTTGACCAACAGCCGGGCGCCCGTCTCGCGGGCCGCGAACCCGATCGCATCGTCGTGTTCCGGAACGACGACCATCACCTCGTCGCACCCTCCATCCCGAAGGGCATCGACCACCCGCTGGATGAATGACCTGCCGTTGAGTTTGAGTGCTGCCTTGGGCTGGCCCATACGTCGGGATGCGCCGGATGCCGGGATGACCCCGACGGTCTTGAGGTAGGGAGCGATGGCCACAGCGTTACGGGCGTCCCCGAGCCGACCCTGTCCGCACACCTCTCAACCGTCGCCGCCCGGAAAGGCGGCATACAGTTTTTGGTCTTCCGCGGCGAGCTGCACCAGGATCGGGGCCGGCGTGAAACGCTCCCCATGCATTTCCGCGAGCTGTTCGAGTTGGTCCACGAGGCCGCGTGGGTGCAATGTGTCAGCAAAGCGCAGCAGACCTCCGCGGAAGGGTGGAAAGCCTGTCCCCATGATCATGGCGATGTCGACATCTGCCGCGGATGCTGCGATCCCATCACCCAGGATCCGGGCCGCCTCGTTGATCATGGCGAGGACCAGACGCCGACGTATCAGATCCTCGCCGTCCTCCCCTGTGAGAGACCCGGCCGAGGAAGTGCTGGGCGTGGGAACGGATGGGAGTTCGGCGTAGATCGAGTCGTCGACACCCTTGTCCTTGCCATCCTCGTACTGGTAGAAGCCAAGACCGCCCTTCTTGCCGAGCCGGCCTGTGCGCCCGAGTTCGAGGAGTGCAGGAGCAGGTGTGAGGCGCTCCCCCAGGGCCCCATGAAGAGAGGCGCCCGCATGGGTGGAGACGTCGATACCGACCTCGTCGACGAGGCGCAGCGGACCCATCGGCATACCGAACCGCTTCGCGACCCGATCGATCATCTCGATCGATGCACCATCCGAGAGAAGGAAGCCTGCCTCGTTCAGGTACAGGCCCAGGATTCGGTTCACCAGGAAACCCGGGCCGTCTCCGACAACGACAGGAACCTTTCCGAGGTCCAGCGCCAGGCGGTAGATCGTGGCGACAGCTTCATCGGATGTGCCCGGTGCGCGGATGACCTCCACGAGCGGCATCCGATGTACAGGATTAAAGAAGTGCATCCCGCAGAATCGCTCGGGCCGGGATAGCGCACTCGCCATCTCTTCGACCGACAACGACGACGTGTTGGTCGCAATGATGCAGTTCTCGGACACATGACCTTCGAGTTCGGCCAGGACCGCCTTCTTCACTTCCATCTTCTCGACGATCGCTTCCACCACAACATCGGATCCGGAGAGGCCATGGTACTCGATGCCCCCGGAGATGCGCTCCATTGCCTGTGCCGCCTCACGCACGCTCATGCGACGTCGCTTTACGGCCTTGTCGAAGAGGCCGTGTGCGTGCTGGAGTCCGCCGGTAACCGCCTCATGCTCGATGTCTTTCATCCAGGACTCGATACCGCGAGAGGCCGCAAGATGTGCGACTCCTCCTCCCATGACGCCGGCACCCAGGACTCCGACCTTCGTGACCGAACGTGGCTCGGCGAGTGACCCGGTGGGCAGGCCTGTTCCTTTCCGGGATGCCTCACGCATATGGAAAACGTGAACGAGGTTCTTGCAGACCGCGCCGACGA
>JAKMDG010000283.1 GCA_022428035.1 Longimicrobiales bacterium | reverse complement strand
TGACTGGACTGCTCGTCGAGACGAGCACGTCGAAATCTTCGAGGCCTCCCTCCGGTGAGTATGATCCTGACGGTAACGGCTGCCTACATCGGGACCGAGGCCTAGCCGCGAATGGGTGCCTATATCGTCCGCAGGTTGCTCCAGAGCATCATCGTCATCATCGGTGTGACGCTCGTCAGCTTTCTAGCGCTTCAGGCAGGAGGTGACCCCACGTATCTCTTCGTCAGCGAGCGGGCGTCGACGGAGGAGATCGAGGCTACCCGGCGGGCGCTGGGTTTCGATCGGCCGCTTCACGAGCAGTATCTCGGTTTCGTAGGCGACCTGACACGGGGTGACTTTGGCCAGTCGCTCTCCTATCGGCAGCCGGCCATGGAGATCGTCCTGGACGCGCTTCCCGCGACCATCGAACTCACGCTCTTCGCCATGATTCTCGCCCTCATCCTGGCGATTCCACTCGGTGTGCTCGCAGCAATCAATCGAGGTACTGCCTGGGACGGTTCGATCACAACGATGTCGATGGTGGGGCAGTCGATCCCCAGCTTCTGGATGGGGATCATGATGATCCTCTTCTTCGGTCTCTACATCAGGCTCTTTCCGATCTCGGGGAATGTTCCGTTCCTGAAGCCACTCCTTGCCGGGGACTTCGGCGTCGCGTTTTCGAACCTCCCCCGTACGCTCTACCACCTCGTTCTGCCCGGCATCGCAGTCGGCACCTACTCGCTGGCGCGCAACACGCGCCTCGTCCGATCGTCACTGCTGGAAGTTCTCGAGCAAGACTATGTCCGAACGGCGCGCTCCAAGGGCATCGCGGAGTTGCGGGTTCTCGTGCACCATGCGTTGCGTAACGCGTGGCTTCCGGTGGTGACGATCATAGGGCTGGAGTTCGGCTTCCTCCTGGGAGGCGTGGTCGTGGTAGAGACGGTCTTCAGCTACCCGGGCATCGGACGCCTGCTCTTCGCAGCAATCAATCAGCGAGATATCCCGCTTGTTCAGGCCGGCGTGATTCTGCTGGCCAGTATCTTCATTGTGCTCAACCTCCTGGTGGATCTTGTGTACGTCCGTCTCGACCCTCGGGTCAAACTCGACGGAGGGCGTGGATGAGTGAGGTGAGGGGTGACGTCGCGGTGCTCGAGAACCCGAAGGGGAGCGGTCCCCAGAGTGAGCTACGTCGTGCGGCTCGCGTCATGGTCGCGGCCCGGTGGCCCGTATTCGCCGTGATCTTCCTCACGGTTGCGGCGATCGCGGCGACCCTGGGCTCCTGGCTCGCTCCCTTCGATCCGAACCGCCAGAACCTCGTGCTGCGACTCGCAGACCCGATGACGGCCGGACCGGACGGCGGTGTCTTCCTGCTCGGGTCGGATGCGCTGGGCCGAGATGTTTTTTCACGGCTGCTCTACGGTGCCCGTGTCTCGCTCACCGTCGGCTTCGCGGCCATCACGGTGGGTGGCACCATCGGGATCGTTGCTGGTCTTCTGTCCGGCTACTTCGGCGGCTGGCTTGATGATCTGATCATGCGCCTCGGTGACATACAGCTCGCATTTCCGTTCATCCTGCTCGCGATCATGTTCCTGGTCGTGCTTGGCTCAGGTGTGTGGAATCTGATTCTCGTGCTCGGTGTCGGGCAGTGGGTGACGTATGCGCGTATTGTGCGCGCGGACACCTTGTCGCTGCGCGAGAAGGAGTTTGTGGAAGCCGCTCGGGCCATGGGGGACAGCACCCTCTCCATCATCTTCCGGACAATCCTTCCGAACATTCTTGCCCCGTTGACGGTGATCGCGTCCTTCAACGTGGCCAGCGTCATCCTCTCGGAGGCGGCGCTTTCCTTTCTTGGCCTGGGCGTGCCACCGGATGTCCCGACCTGGGGCAGTATGCTGGCCGAGAGTCGGGATACGCTTGTTGCGAACAAATGGTGGCTCGCCGTCTTCCCGGGCGTGGCGATCATGTTGACGGTCCTGAGTTTCAATATCCTGGGCGACTGGCTCCGCGACTTTCTCGATCCGCGGCTGCGTGAGCGCACCTGATCCTCTACTGGAGAACGCATGAAGGTTGGAATCATCGGAGCGAGCTTCGCCAAGGCGGCATTCCTGCCGGCGCTGCGACACGTACCGGGCGCCGAGGTCGTCGCTCTGGCATCCGCACGGATGGCGAGTGCTCAGGCCGCCGCGTCCGCGTTCGACGTGCCTCACGCATACGATGACTGGGAGGCGATGCTGGGCGCACACGATCTTGATCTCGTGTGCATTGCGACTCCGACGTTCCTGCATGCGCCTCAGACGCTCGCTGCCATCGAGGCCGGCGCACACGTGCTGTGCGACAAGCCGACTGCCATGGATGCAGGCGAGGCGGCGGCGATGCTGGATGCCGCCGAGGCCTCGGGCCGCATCCATATGCTCGACCATGAGCTGCGCTTCAACCCGAATCGTATGCGCGTCGCGGATCTCATTTCGGATGGCTCGCTCGGTGAGATTCGGCATGTAGACATCAGCAATGTCGGGAAGACCTGGGGCGATCCGGCGAGTCGGCCGAAGGGAGACTGGTGGAGTCTGGCGGAGAAGGGCGGAGGTCGCCTGGGAGCGAACGGAAGTCACCAGGTGGACCTGCTTCGTTGGTGGCTCGGGGAAGTATCCTGGATCACGGGCGCTGCACCCGTCATGGTGCCCGATCGCCGCGACCGCGAGAGCGGCGAACCGTGGACGGCGACGGCGGACGACGTGGCCTACTTCACCGCGGAGATGGCGTCCGGGGCTATCGCACAGGTGTTCATGTCGGGTGTCGCCGCTCACAACATGGGCAACGCCACGCGGATCTTCGGCTCCGAGGGTACCGTCACGTTGAACAACAATGACGAGCGGCTCTTCTTTGCCCGGGCCGGAGGGGAATTCGAGGAGATCACGGTCGCCGACCCTAACGCGGACCTGCCGGGCGTGAACGCAGGGATCTGGAACGTCTCGGTCGTCGCTCTGATGCGGGAGTTGTGCGGTGCGATTCAGGAGGAGCGGGCTCTTCAGCAC
>JAKMDG010000278.1 GCA_022428035.1 Longimicrobiales bacterium | reverse complement strand
TCGTCGGGACGGTCGTAGTCCGGGAGGGTGCAGCGAAGGTCACAGACTGGGAGTCAGCATTATGAGCATACCCAATGGCGAAGAAGCCGAGGACCAGATCGTGGACTCGCGGCGCCCGCGTGCTCTGGTGGACCGGCTGGAGCGGCGCATCGTCATGGCTGTGCCCGATCGGCACAACCCGAAGCTCCAGAAGATCATGGAGCGGGTGAATGAAGATGACGATCTCTATGCGCTCTGGACGGCGGCCAACGTCAACGCGGTCGAGCGGCTGGAGATGACCGATCACGGCCCGGTTCATGTGAAGATCGTGATGAACATGGCGGTTCGGATGCTGCGACTGCTTGGTGACGCGGGTGTGGAGCCGGGTATCGTGAAGCATTATCAGATGGCCGTACAGGACGCTGAGGTCGTGGTGGCGCTTGCGTCTCTACTGCACGACATCGGTATGTCTATTCATCGTGCGGATCACGAGGCGTTCTCTTTGTTCCTCGCTGAGCCCAAGCTTCGTTCGCTTATCAGGGGTCTCTACGAGCCGGCCGAGGAGGCGATCGTTCGATCGGAGGTTCTGCACGCGATCATCTCTCACCGGTCAGGGGGTAAGCCGCTGACACTCGAGGCCGGTGTAGTTCGAATTGCCGATGCGCTGGATATGGCGAAAGGACGCTCGCGCATACCCTTCGAGGCCGGTTCCCTGTCGATTCACTCCGTATCGGCTCAAGCCGTCGACGCGGTTTCGATCAATGCAGGGGAGGACAAACCCATCTGCGTGACGGTCGAACTATCAAACTCGGCGGGCCTCTTCCAGCTGGATCAACTTCTTCGCAATAAGCTCAAGGGGAGCGGCCTCGAGCCGTATGTGGAGATCCAGGCCAAGCTCGGAGATGAAGAGAGACGACTCCTGACAGACTTCAGTCTCTAGACGCTCCAGTGGACATCCAGATCTCACTCCCGCTGGCTTTCGTTGCTGGCTTCGTCTCCTTCCTGTCGCCGTGTATTCTGCCGGTGGTGCCGAGCTATCTGGCATTCGTGTCGGGTCTGACGCTGGGTGAGCTATCGGAGTACACGACCCCGGCTGTACGGAGGCGGGCCGCTCTGCATTCATCACTCTTCGTGCTGGGCTTCTCGCTCGTATTCATGACGATGGGTCTCGTGGCGACCTCGTTCGGGACTGCCATTGCCCAGGCTCTCCCCTGGGTGAACAGGATCGGTGGGGTCGTGATGATTCTGTTCGGCCTCTTCGTGGTGGGGCTACTCCGGCTCCCCATCCTGTACAAGGAGTTGAGGGTCCATGTTCAGGCTCAACCGGTCAGCGCTGTCGGTTCACTCGTGGTAGGCATCGCGTTCGGGGCGGGCTGGACCCCGTGTATTGGCCCCATCCTGGGTTCGATTCTGCTGTATGCGAGTCTCGAGACAACGATGATCGAGGGGACGATCCTGCTTGCCGCGTACGCGCTGGGCCTTGGAATGCCGTTCATCGTATCGTCTGTTCTTCTGAACTGGTTCCTGGCCGGCAGCGCTCGTGCGCGCTCCTGGATGCTCCCGTTACAACGTATTGCCGGAACCGTGCTGATCGTGATCGGTTTACTTATGGTTACCGGTCGCTTCGCCAGCCTGACTGCGTTCCTCGCCGGAATGGGTCAGCTGATCAACCTGGAACTCTGATGAACGCAGGACTCCGAACCATTGTCATGGGTGCCCTGATGGTGGTGGCCGCCTGTTCGTCGCCTGACTCCGAGGGCCAAGGGACCGAGGATCTCACTCGTAACCTTCTGGCGCAGCCGGTGGGGGATGGCACCTCGACCCCTCTGGCGGTCGACGAGGCCATGGCGTCGCAGGGTCCGCGGGTATCCGTCGCCGAGGTGGGCTTCAATCGCGGCGACACGACGGCCCTGGTTAAAGTCGTCGAGATGTCCGACTACGGATGCGGATACTGTCGACAATTCCACGAGGAGACCTTCGGGCCGATCCGAGAGGAGTTTATCGCGACCGGAATGGTCGAGTGGAAGTTCGTGCCATACATCACGGGCATGTTCGAAAATTCGCTCGTGGCGACTGAGGCGGCCGAGTGCACGTATGCGCAGAGCCCGGAGGCGTTTGAAACGCTCAATGCGCGCCTGTGGGCTGACCAGTCCGAGTGGAAGAGCAGTTCGGATCCGGAGTCTGTCGTGCAGGCCTGGGTGACCGAACTGGGCATCGACATGGAGACGTTCAACGCCTGCCAGGACTCAGACGAACGGATTGTGCGTGTTGCGTCTGCCACGACGCTCGCTGGGCAAATCGGTGTGCGGGGTACACCGACATTCGTGGTGCTTGGGTGGCCTCCACTTCAGGGTGCCCTGCCGCTGCAGATGTTTCGAGACGTTCTGACTGCAGCGCACAATCAACTCCAGCAGATGCAGGACGCTCCAGGAGAGCCGGGGACACCCTAGTGGCGCGGTAGGATGATCCGCTCCCTCCTGGTCGCAGGCGCCGTCGTCGTTTGCCTGGCGCTTGGCCTCCCCGGGGATGAGACCGGGCCAGCTCCAGCGGTCGTGCTTATGGATCCGCAGATCAGCTGGGTCCCGGAGGCGCCGGCGGAAGGGACGCTCTTTCGCATACGCGTTCAGGCGTCACCCCACACGCCCTTGCTCGGAGTCCACGGTGCCGCGGCCGGCGAGGAACTCCATTTTCGTCGTATCGACGATCAGTTGTTCGAGTCATTTGCAGCGGCACCGATCGGAGCTGGCCCTGCGATCGATGCCGAGTTCCGGGTGGTCTACGAGGCTGAGGGGGAGGAGTCTTTCACCTCCACGATCCCCGTGACGCCGGGCGTGTACGATCATGAGGAGTTACGGGTCGCCCCTCGATTTGGAGCACCACCGAGCCCCGAAGACCAGGCGCAGCTCGAGAGAGACCGAGCGAGTGCCAGAAAGGCTTCTCAGACGGCTCACAGGACATCGCCTCGCTGGGATGTGGACGTCATGATGCCGCGCGACAGTCGTGTGACCAGTGGCTTCGGGGACGGTCGGGTCTTCAACGGTCGGGTCTCGAGCCGTCACATGGGTCTCGACCTGCGCGGGGCGCGGGGTGATACCGTTCTCGCAGCCGCTGCAGGTGACGTGTTGCTGGTCGAACCATTCCTCCTGGCGGGCAACGTCGTGTACCTGAATCACGGAGCAGGACTACTCAGCGCCTACTTCCATCTCAGCGAGCAACTGGTCGAGGTCGGGGAGCGAGTGTCTGCCGGACAGGCGATTGGTCTCGTGGGTGCAACCGGACGCGTGACGGGCCCCCACCTCCACTGGGTTGTTCGATATGGCCGAACGAGTGTGGATCCGCGCTCCCTGCTGACAGTCATGCTCCCTGTTGACTCGATGCCCTGATACCAGCTGGGGATTGACCTCGAAAACTCTTGCCATAATGGTTGTATATGCAAACTATAAAGCATGATGGTCGGAAGCGGGTCGATTCTCTCAGTAAGTCCTCTGACGATGGGGTGATCGAGGTCGATGCTCGGCGGCTCGCGGATACGCTCGGTCAGCTCATCCGTGTCGTTCAGTTCCGCGATCGAGACCGGGCGTGCTGCTATGACCTCAGTGTGAGCCAGTGCCATGCGTTAGATGGCGTCGTGGAGGCAGGCGCGATGACGGTCAACGATATGGCCGCTCTCCTGTACGTCGACAAGAGTACGGCAAGTCGCATCGCGAATGGCCTTGTGCTCAAAAAGTTGGTCATCCGTGCGAGGGCAGCGACGGATGGACGTATCGTGCTCCTGGTCCCGACGGAGGAAGGTGCCAGGTTACAACGCCGAATCCAGGCCGACCTTGTCGATGAATACCGAGCACTCTTGAGCGACTTCGATCCGCAGGTTCGAGACGCTCTCAACACATTGGTAGAGCGTCTTGGTCGTTCCCTTGCCTCTCGGGTGGATGCCTCCAATGGGACGTGCTGCGCCGTCGACTCAGGCTCAATGTACGATCGAGACCACGATCGAGTTGCACAATAGTTGTAGCCCCCAACGAAAAGAGCTGGCTATGAAGGTTCGTAACGCAGAGGCATCCCACAGGAGGGCCGTTCGAGATCGTTACGCTCGTGCCGCCACGGAAGGCGACAGCTGCTGTAGCTCCACGTCCTGCTGTGACGTAACCTCCAGCAGGAGCCACAGCGGACACTCCGCCGATGTGATCAGCGAGGCTCTCGGGTATTCCGCGGACGAACTGGCCGCTCTTCCAGACGAGGCCAACCTCGGCCTGGGGTGCGGGAACCCGACCGCCATCGCGTCATTGGCGGCCGGTGATGTCGTCCTCGATCTTGGTTCAGGGAGCGGAATCGACTGTTTCCTCGCCTCGCCTCAGGTAGGCCCGGAGGGCAAGGTGATCGGTGTCGATATGACGGCCGAGATGCTTTCCCGCGCCCGGCGAAACGCCGAGGTGGGCGGATATTCAAACGTCGAGTTTCGGCTCGGGGAGATTGAGGCACTGCCCGTTACCGACGGCACGGTAGATGTCATCATTTCCAACTGTGTGCTGAACTTGTCGACGGACAAACCCAAGGTGCTGACCGAGGCGTTCCGGGTGCTCAAGTCCGGCGGTCGACTCGTCGTCTCGGATATGGTGTCAGATCTCCCCGTCCCCGAGGTGATGGGTCGCAGCCTCGATGCGGTAGCTGCGTGCCTCCCGACCTTCCGAGACCTGTACCTGCAGGAATTCCGAGATGCGGGCTTTGAGAGCGTGCGTATTACGGACGAGCGATCGTATCCGAGCAGCTTCATCCTCGAGGACCCGGGGGTTCAGGTCTACGTCGCGGAGCGTCCCGAACATCTGAAGGAACTGACGGCGTTCGCGGGCTCGATTTATGGAGCACATTTCGAGGCCCGGAAGCCCTAGCGAGCCGACCGGGCAGACTTGCCTACAGCGAAGCTGTGGCCTATCCGTGGTCGCTCCCTCACTTGCGTGGGTCTTTCTGAACGGTGGTCTCACGCACTGATCTGCTCGAGCACATGCCGTTGGATCACACCCGAACCACCATGCCGAGCCGAGGTCGCCGTGTCTCAGCCCTGAGCGCTGGCCTGCTCTTGTTGGGAGGCGCTCAGGGGTGTCACGACACGACGCCGGCGGCATGGCTGGAGGAGGCCATCCCTGTGCCTCGCATTTTCGGAGCTGGCGTGATTTCGACCGGCTTGAGGGAGTACGGGATCACGTTCAGTCCCGACGCACGCGAAGCATATTTCACTCGACGAGCGAGACGGGGCCCTGCTCAGATCTTTGAGTCCCGATTTGTCGATGGTATCTGGACCGAGCCCACGCTTGTCGCGTTTTCCGGCGATTACGATCAGGCACCTCACATCTCCTCTGACGGCCGTGTGATGGTCTTCACATCCCGCCGACTGATGCCTGGCTCCGGGGATCGAAGTGACAACCTCTGGACCAGCGTCCGGGCTGACGCCCGATGGGGCGCGCCCATACCACTGCCGGGGCTCGTCAATGAACCGAGCGCGGAAGACGATGGCTTCAGGACCGGTTCGGAAGTCGGTCCCGAGCTCCTTCCCGACGGATCGATCCTGTTCTGGTCTCGGCGCGATCCGGACTGGGGAGCCGATGTCTACCGGGCCGAACGTCTGCCCGATCAGACGTTCGGCGCGCCCACGCCCCTGCGTATCAACTCCACGGGCGAGGAAACGAACGTGGCCATGTCACCGGATGGCCAATACCTGATTCTGGAGGCCTACCGTGATGCCTCCGCGCCCGGTGGTCAGGACCTCTACGTATCACGTCGAAATGCGTATGGTTGGGATGTGCCCGTCCTGCTTCCAGGGCCCTTCAACTCCCCCGCCAACGACGGGTACCCGAGCTTTTCACCCGACGGACGGTTCTTCTTTTTCGCAAGCGATCGGGACCAGTCGGGTGGTTATTACGACATCTGGTACGTGGATGCCGATGCCCTGAACCTGGACGAACTGACGGGCAGCTCGTGACTGACCCGCAGAGCCACGGGAGGCGGGTCGGATCTGCCAGCCCGCGCTCCACCACCGGCAGGCGCGGCTGCGGACCCTCTCGTGGATGCTCGGCTCAGCGGAGCGTTCAGCGAATGGCGCCTGCCGCCTGCAGTCGCACACGCAGGTCCTCGACGCGCGCGGCATTCACGCCCAAGTCCCCTCGTCCGACTCGAGAGGCCGACCGGATGATGACCTCGTTATCGAACGAAATCACGATCTCGAGATCATCCACGAACCGAAAGATCCGACTGGTCATCTCGGCGTGAAGATAGTCCCCGTCCTGCGCGATGATGGTGGTCCGCGGTGTCGCTTGGACCACCACGCTGATCAGCTCCATCAGCTCGGCCCGGGGGACCCTCGTGTCTGCGAACATCCCCTTGGTTCCGTCGGGATGCCTCATCCCTGTATGCACGCAGTTCGGTGAGGAAGGGCAGGGGGCCAGTGACCCCTCCACAATGCCCAGCCTGTGGTTGGGGCCACCCCAGCAGCCGGCCATCAGCGCGACCCCGACGAGTACAGTGAGCGAGCGAATAGCAGGCGACATGATCTCCAGGGAGTGAAGCGGACGGAGGGCGTCAGCGTGTGTAAATGGCGACTGCACCATTCCCGGCCGCCGCGCCGTACTGGAACTGGGCATCGATCGGACTGAGGATCTCAATACGGTCGATGATGTTCGGATCCAGATCCTGCAGGAACTGATCGGGATAAGGAATCAGCACGTCATTGAGCGTAACCGCAGCCGGAGTGCAGCCCTCGCCCCCGGAACGACGGCTGACCTCGATACACAGGGCTGGGATCATCACACCCGTGATCTGGTCGACCTGATACACGTTCCGGATTCGCAGACCCGGCGTGTTCATGTTCCGAAGGAGATCCTCTGTGGCTGCGACCCGAGGCAGGAGCACGTCAATCTCTTCGCGAGACAGGAAGTCTGCACGTTTCGCATCGCCGGCGAGGCTGGTGCGTCCGAACCGGCTCCGTGCCGTGACCACGAGGCCTTCCACCTCGAGAGCCTCCGTCGCCATGCGGACCTCGATGTCCACGGTCTCTTCGCTGAAGATCGTCACCGAGTCCGTCCGCTGTTCGAACGCGAGGTGGTCGGTGGTGACCAGATGCCGACCCGGAGGCAGGTCATCGAGAATGAAGCGCCCGGTGATATCCGTCAGCGTAGAGCTACCCGTGCCGGCCACCGACACTTCCGCCCCAGAAACGGCCTGGTCGGTGATATAGTCGCGGACAAACCCGGAGAGCGTCCCCTCAGCCGACATCAGGAGCACCAGATCCTGAAGTCGTGCGGTACCGGCCGGCACGTAGACCTCGACCGTACGACCAGCACTGGCCCCGAACTCAGCCTGAAGCTTGATGTCGACGTCACCGCGGACCGAGCAGATCCGGAAGTAGCCCGAGTCGTCGGTTCGCACCTCGACCGGCCGCAGTCCCGGTAGCCGGCTGATGGGCTCCGCGGTCACGATCGCCCGGGGCATGGGCACGCCAGTGATCGAATCTGTGACGAAGCCCGCGACCGCTGCGGACCCCGCTGCCGGCTGCTCTGCCAGGCACCATCCCATCAACAGCGTCTCCTCAGAGGGAACTGCGAGCATGGCATTCGATGTGACTCCACCCCTCAGATTCACCTGACGAGGGGGTGCGCTCACGCCGAGCTCTTGCAGCCGCGGATGGAAGAACGACACCCAGTACTCCCCCTCTGGCACGTCTCGGAGAAGGAACCGACCACCTTCGTCGGTCGTCCCTAGCGCGCTCGTACCCATGACGGCCACTCGAGCACCTGCGAGAGGACTCATCGCTGTGCTGTCGAAGACAAGGCCAGCCAGCGCCGCCGTCGGCTGGTCCTGAGCCGAGACGGCAGATCCGGAAAGCGCAATTGCGCCGATCGTGAACGCTGCTAGGCGCAGTGTTGCCCGTGTCCTGCCCAACGTCTTGCTCATGTGTATCACTCAAACCCCGAGTACCAGCCAGCACCTGTGATCCTGATCACTGTCGCTAGGTGATACGTCGTGACGTCCGGATTGTTGCCGTGGGCCCCCTGCCCACACAGCGCTCCTCAAGATACGAGAGAGCTACCCCCGGAACAGGTTTATGCACGCCTGGCTCAGCCCCAGACCTCGAAGAAGTCGACCCCACCCGATACGGTCGCCTCCCCGGGATCTCCGGTGAGGTACGCCAGCAGCATGATCCTGCACTCCTCAATCAGGACGTCACGGTGGATCCGGTCCTCCGTCGCCCTGAACTCTGCGTCAACGACGCCCAGGACGCCTCGCAGGCCGATCCTCACCGCCAACTCCGCATCCCGATGGGTGATCTCCGTGCGGTGTGCCAGTATCAATCGGCCAAGTCCCGCGAGCAGTTCGCTGCGAAAAGCCTCATAGGCGTCACTCTGTGGACCTGACGCCCAGTCGAGCGCCTTGAGATAGGCCGATCGAGAGCGCTGTGCATCGCTGAGCAGCGCCACCGAGCCCTCTACCACCTCAGCCAGTTCCAGGGTCGACCAGTCGCGTGTCTCGACCGCCGTTTCCCATCGCTGCAGCGCCTCGGTCCACACGCGCTCGCCGAGGTAGTCCAGGAGATCTTCTTTTCCATCGAATCGCGCATAGAAGGAGCCGACAGAGGAGTTTGCCTTCGCGACGACCTTGTGAACGGTCAGGCCAGTGAGACCCTCCGTGGCCAGCAACTCGAGGGACGCCGCAACGATACGCTCCAGAGTCCGCTGCGAACGAGACTGCTTGGGCGGTCGGATCTGCGCAGGTTTCGGTGCGACCATCGTGATCACCTCCTGATCTAGAATAGAATTCTAGTTCTAAGACGAAGGCAGATCAACGGGGTGAGGCAGTGCTAGGCTACCTCACCCCGGGGTCCTGTCAGCTGAAGTCCACGCCGAAGAAGAGAACGGCGATGATGATGGCCGCCACTGCAGCCGGTGCCACAAAGCGGATGAAGAAGGCCCATGCGTCATAGCTGAACCAGCCGGGCGTGGTCTCATCTACCAATTCGGATTCGGAGGCTTCGCGCGTCATGAACCAGCCCGCGGCGATCGTGATGGCCAGCCCTCCAGTGGGAAGCATCCAGTTCGACACGAAGTGGTCGGCCATGCCGAACCAGCTGGTCTTCCCGGCGAAGAACAGCTCTCCGATGGGGCCTGGCACCGCCATGTTCGTGGCGAAGTTTGCGCCACCGAAGGACAGCGCCGCCAGGATCGTGAACAAGAACACCGAACCGCCGCACATCAGCGTCGCTTTGCCGCGGGCGATTCCGTGCTCATCGATGACGTAAGAAGTGACGACCTCGAGCAACGACATCGTCGAGGTCAACGCCGCCAGCGCGACCAGAACATAGAAGAGTGGCGCAAGAAACTCTCCGCCTGGAACGACGCCTTCCGCGAAGAAGAGCTGCGGCAACGAGATGAACAGCATGCCGACGGTGCCGGTCTCACTGACCTGATCCTGCATGCCGGCCGTGAAGATCACCGTGAACATGATGACCGTCGCTACGAGCGCGATCATGGTATCGAGGAGGACGATGATTCCGGATGCCTTCACGATCGACTGGTTCCGGGCGATGTACGACCCGTAGGTGATCATGGCGCCCATACCCAGAGACAGCGTGAAGAAGGCGTGTCCGAGGGCTTCCAGGACACTGCCGCCGTCGAGCTCACTGAAGCTGGGGCGGAAGATGAAGGCCAGAGCTTCGGCCGATCCCTCCATGGCGAACGAGACGATGAACAAGACCGCCAGGATCACGAAGAGGATCGGCAGGAAGAGGCGCGCAATCTTTTCGATACCCTTCTGCACGCCGAAGTAGACGACCGACACGGTCGCGATGCTGAAGCCGAGCGACAGGCTGAGCTGGAGTGTGCCGTTGGCGGACTGCTCCGTGAAGACCTGCCCCAGCGACGCGCCTGCGGGGAATCCTCCGACCATCCACCCCGCCGTCTTCGCGAAGAAGAACAAGGACCAGCCGGCGATGACGGTGTAGTAGCTGAGGAGTATGAACCCGCAGAGAACGCCCCACAGTCCTACCAGGCCCCACGCGGGACCCACCGCTTCCTTGAGGGCACCGACCGCACTCTTCTGAGTTTTTCGTCCGATCAGAAGCTCGGCCATCATGATCGGGAGCCCGACGGCAGCGATGCATACGAGATACACGAGAACGAATGCGCCCCCGTTGTTCTCCCACGTGATGAACGGGAATTTCCAGAGGTTTCCCAGGCCAATGGCACTTCCGGTGGCGGCCAGGATGAAGCCTGCACTGGAGGTCCAGTTTCCACGCTGCTCTGTCATGCGGTCTCCGGGTCGGTGACGGTGGCGTCACGCAACGTGTACGTTCCCCCCTCAGGAGGGCTGCGCGCCGAACATATCCGGCGGGCTGAACCTCCGACAGACACCGGTTTATCCATGGCATCCGTGATCCCCACTGCTCGGAATGAATGTTCATGCACCTCATCAGCGGTCTTTTGAACTCTCGGCATTCCCGTCCTGTCGTGGCCGTGCTCGTCGCACTGGTCGCGGGATCCGCATGTGGGGGTGAGTCCGCAGAGACCGAATCCACATTCCGCGCGGCGCTGCTTACGTCCGGGCCCGTGAGCGACGCCGGCTGGTATGCCGGAGCGTACGATGGTCTCCTCCTTCTGGAAGACTCCTTGGGCGCGTCCGTGAGTCACCAGCAGACAGCCACGCCGGCGGAGTTCGACGAGGCCTTCATCGCGTATGCGTCATCGGGTTATGACATCATCTTCGCCCACGGCAACGAATACCAGGATGCGGCGATACGCGCGGGTGAGCAGTTCCCGGATGTCACCATCATCGTATCGGGTGGTGGTCGGGTATCGGCAAACGTCGTACCCCTGATCTTCCGGCTGGAGGAAGGGAGCTACCTGGCTGGGATGGCCGCGGCGTACATGACCGAGTCCAAGGTCGTGGGTATGGTCGGAGGGGTGGCGATCCCGCCAGCGCAGGGCACCTTCGTGGCCTTCGAGGCCGGCGTCCATGCCGTCGATCCGGAGATCGAGGTGCTCGAGGTCTTCACAGGCGACTGGAACGATGTCGCAGCTGCGAAGGAGGCTACCGTCGCGCAGCTCAGCCGCGGCGCAGACGTCATCATCCACAACCTGGACGCTGCGTCCTTTGCGGTCTTCCAGGCCGTGCGCGAGGTCGTCGATGATGGTGCTGTTGCGTATGCGGTGGGCATGAATAGTGATCAGAACGCCGTCGCACCCGACGTGATTCTGGGTAGCGCCGTGATTCGGATTGCGGATGCTTTCCTCGCGACGGCACAACTGTGGCAGGACGGTCGTGTCGGGGGCGCGCCCATCTATGCGAGCACGGAGCAGGGGGTCATCGACTTCGTCTTCAACCCGGCCCTTGTCGACCGTGTACCCGCCGAGGCTGTAGACCATATCGCACGGACCAAGCAAGCCATCCGCGCCGGTGAGATCGAGATTCCGCGGGTGATCTTCGTGGAGGGTGAGGACGAAGGCCGCTAGTGTGAGCGATCCCCTCGTTCGGCTGCGTGGTGTCCAGCGGCGGTTCGGGCGCGTTCAGGCGCTTGCCGGCGCGGACCTCGATCTGCGTGCGGGAGAAGTCCATGGCGTTCTCGGAGCGAATGGCGCGGGTAAGTCGACGCTCTTCAATGTGTTGGGTGGACTCCTCGCGCCGGATGCAGGAAGTGTAGAAATCGAGGGTGCTCAGATCGCCTTGGGCAGCCCACGCGATGCCTGGTCGCGTGGTATTGGGCTGGTCCATCAGCACTTCACGCTGGTCCCGGCACTTTCGGTGAGAGAGAATCTCGCTCTCGGGCTTCGAGGGCGTTCGCTGGCGGAGATCAGTAGGGTCGTCGAGGCGACCATGGAGCGGACGGGGCTCCGAGTTCCGCTCGAGGCCAGCGTGTCGGCGATCGGTGTCGGGGACCGTCAGCGCACCGAGATCCTCAAGACGCTGCTGCGTGACCCCAAAGTGCTCGTGCTCGACGAGCCAACCGCTGTTCTGACGCCCGAAGAGGTGGACGGACTCTTTGACCTGCTTCGAGAGTTAGCGTCAGAGGGCCGAGCGGTAGCCCTGGTCGCTCACAAACTCGACGAGGTCCTCGCCGTCTCGGATCGACTGACGGTACTCCGGGCCGGGCGGACCGTGCTGACCACGGAACGTGTGGGTGCCACGGAGCGCGCGCTTGTCGCGGCCATGGTAGGAGGCGGCGTGGCCGATGAGATCGCGCTGGGCGTGCACCGCATGAGTCTGAAGCCGGAGGTCCCGGCGCTCGATCCATCCACAGTTGTTGCTCGTCTTAGTGGAGTGACAGGTGACCGGCTATCCAACGCTGCCCTCGAGGTACGTGCAGGCGAGGTGTTGGGGGTCGCAGGGGTCGAGGGCAACGGGCAACATGAGCTTGCCCTCGTCCTGGCAGGGCGCGTTCGGCCAGCGACGGGCGGTGCTCAGGTTCCTGATGAGGTAGCCTTCATTCCGCAGGACCGTCGCACCGAAGGTCTGGTCTCGGACTTCGACCTGACGGAGAACATCGCCCTCGCGTTGAGTCGACTGGATCGTTTCGGAGCAGGCCCTCTCATGCCGTGGAGTGGACTGGCGGAAGAGGCCGAACGGATCAGGATCCGTTTTGACGTCACTGCGCCTTCAGTCGCGACCCTCGCAGGGGCGCTGTCTGGTGGAAACCAGCAGCGCGTCATCATCGGACGAGAGTTGGCGCTCGGCGCACAGATGCTCGTTGCCGAGAATCCCACCCGTGGACTCGACGTTGCAGCGGCGGCATACGTGCACGGTGAACTCGCCCGGCTGGCCGCGGAGGGGTTGGCGATTGTGCTCGTGTCGACGGATCTCGACGAGGTCCTCGGACTCTCGAACCGCGTGGTGGTCATGACACGTGGGCGTATTGTCGAGGTACCGAAGAACGAGCGGACCCGTGAAGGGGTGGGTGCGCTCATGTTGACTGGCAGGAGTCAGGCCGGATGAGTGCGGGCATTGCACCTGCGCGTGCGCGCGAAGCCGCTCTACTGGGCCTGGGCGCCGTAACGCTCACACTCGGAGCTGGATCGGTCCTGCTTCTGCTGGGCGGCTATGACCCTGCTGCCGCAGGCGCGGCTATGCTGCGCGGATCGGTTGGGAGTTGGAATACGTTCGTGTCCATCACGCTTGTCCGTTCTGTCCCTCTCCTTTTTGCAGGTCTGGCCGTCGCGCTCGCGTTTCGAGCGGGCGTATGGAATATCGGGGCTGAGGGACAGCTGTATGCCGGGGCCGTGGGCGGTGTGTGGGTCGCGCTGACGTTTACGGGTCTTCCTTCTCCGCTGCTGGTGCCGGCGGTGCTGGTCGCGTCGGGTCTTGCCGGTGGTCTGTGGGCGCTGGTGCCTACGCTGATGAGACTCCGGCTCGGTATCGGAGAGGTGATCACGACGATCCTGATGAACTTCGTCGGCATCTATATGGCCGCCTGGATGGTGCATGGGCCGCTACAGGAACAGCGCGGTGTCTTCCCACAGACCGATCGAATCATCGAGGCTGCAAGACTCCCTGCGCTGATCCCGGGTACTCGGCTCCACATTGGCTTCGGACTCGCCCTGGTGATTGCGGCTGTGCTCGCTGTGATGCTCCGTCGCTCCCGGTTCGGCTTCCAGATCCGTGCGGTTGGTGCGTCGCCCGAGGCGGCGGCTGTGGCCGGACGCATTAACCCGGCACGTGTGGTCTTCATCAGCTTCCTGGCTTCCGGAGCCATTGCTGGCCTGGCGGGCGGTGCGGAGGTGTCCGGCCTCACCTATGCGCTCTATGAAGACCTTTCCGACGGCTGGGGTTACACCGCCATTGCGGTGGCATTGCTCGGTGGTCTGCGCCCGGGGGGCGTTGTGGTCACAGCGATCTTTTTCGGCGCTCTTCAGGCGGGTGCCGGAGCGATGCAGCGTGACGCTGGTATTCCGTCGGCGTGGGTTGATGTCGTAGAGGCGCTGGTCATCCTGGCGGTGCTTGGGCTCGACCGGGTACGCGCAGCGCGCGCAGCCACGTCAACGGTAGAGGGTGGGGCATGAGTCAGGTCGAACTCACACTTTTTCTCGAATCGGCGGTGCGTCTGGGGATCCCGCTCGCGCTTGCGGCGATGGGAGAGACCATCACTGAGCGTAGTGGTGTCATCAACATTGGGCTCGAGGGCTCGATCATCGCAGGGGCTCTGGGTGGAGCCCTCGGAGCGTTGGCGTTCGAAGGGGCGGGTCTGGGTGTGATGTCGGGTGCGATGGCCGGTATGCTGGTTGGGCTGGTCTTCGCCGCGTTTGCGATCGGTCTGGGTGCCGATCAGATCATCACAGGTACCGCGGTCACCATCGGTGGCCTTGGCATGACGGGTGCCATCTACCAGGCCCGATTCGGAGCTACCGGAACGGAGCTCTCTCTCCCCACGCTCGCTCCTGTCGCCATTCCGGTTCTCTCCGAAATCCCGCTCGTGGGAAGCGCACTTTTTGCGCAGGCACCGACAGCCTATTTCGCGTACCTGATGGCTCCGATCGCCTGGTATCTGCTCTTCAAGACGGCGTGGGGCCTCGAGCTGCGTGCGACCGGAGAAGCTCCAGCGGCTGCGGAGGCCGCGGGGGTGCGCGTTCGGCTGGTGCGGCTCGTAGCCACGTTGTTCGGGGGCGCGATGGCCGGGATTGCGGGTGCACACCTGGCGCTCGCGCATGCCGGGACCTTTGCTGAGAACATGAGTGCTGGAAAAGGGTTCATCGCGATCGCAGTCGTCGTGTTGGGCCGCTGGAATCCAATACTCGTGCTCTTTGCGGCGCTCTTCTTCGGCGCGGCATCGGCACTGCAGTTCTTCCTGCAGGCACTCGCTTTCGCCCTCGCGTACCAGATCTTTCTGGCCATTCCCAATATGCAGACGCTTGCAGCGCTCGCGGGGTGGGTCGGAAAATCGCGGGCTCCCGCGGCTCTGGCACTTCCATGGGAGCCTCATCGGTGACCCCGTGGATTGCCTGCCGTACCTTCTGACACTGGACAGTGGGGATGTGACTCGGTGGAATGCACGATGAAGTCATTCATGATCCGGCCCACGGGCCTGCCCGTGGCTGCCGTATTCTTAGGCTTTTCTTTGTTCACTGCGCCCGTGGAGGCGCAACGTCTCGAGGGCACCGGGACGGTCGCTACGGGTCTTCTGCTTCGGCAGATGGACGGCGTGAAGCGGGTATTGATGATTGCCGCGCACCCGGACGACGAAGACACCGCCCTGCTGACGACGCTCGCCCGAGGGCAGGGTGCCGAGACGGCGTATCTTGCCCTGACGCGCGGAGACGGTGGTCAGAACGTGATCGGGCCAGAGCTGTGGGAGGGACTCGGCATTGTGCGGACAGGTGAACTCCTGGCCGCGCGTGAGCTCGACGGGGGACAGCAGTTCTTCACGACCGCCTTTGACTACGGATATTCCAAGAGTGCGGACGAGGCGCTCTCCTTCTGGCCACGTGAAGAGCTCCTGTCGGACGTGGTGTGGACGGTTCGGTCGTTTCGCCCACATGTGATCGTCTCCGTCTTTAGTGGTACGCCAGCGGATGGCCACGGGCAGCACCAGGCAGCGGGGATCATGGCCCGAGAGGCCTTTGCGGCGGCCGGCGACCCAGAGCGATTCCCGGAACAGCTCGCCCGCGGGGTGGAAGCTTGGGAGCCCCTCAAGCTCTACCAGACCTCGCGTCGGCGATTCTTCCCGCAAGGCACCGAGCTAGACGACGGTGCGCTCGATGTGCAGACAGGTGTCCACGATCCCCTTCTGGGTCGCTCCCTCTTGCAGCTCTCCATGGAGAGTCGGAGCCAGCACCGGTCACAGGACATGGGCGCTGCTCAGCCTGCCGGCCCGCGAATGACCGGGGTCATTCTGATGGAGAGTCGTGTTGGTGATGACGCTCAGGAGATCTTCGCGGGAGTCGACACGACGCTGATCGGAATTACCGCGGGTCTTCCGGCCGCTGCGGCCAGTGCCGCACGGGCGCCCCTGAATGCGTACAGGCGTTCCATACTCGCGGCTGTGGATGACTTCGGCCTCGATCCCATGACGATTGCGCCGCATCTCTTTGATGCGAGAGTGCACCTGCAGGCGGCGCAGGCTGAAGTTGGCGACGCAGCCGACATGGAATTCGCTACCGCGATCGCGGCGCGACTCGATGTGACGAACCGTGCGATCTTCGCGGCCACGGGTGTCTCTTTCGACGTTCGCTCTGTCGACGACCTCCTCGTGCCGGGACAGACTGTGAGGGTCGGGGCGCAGCTCTGGAACGGTGGTACGTATACGCTCAAAAGCCCAGAAACCTCTCTGGAACTCCCCGCGGGGTGGACGTCGACGCTCGTCGAAACCAGCGGGCTTTCACCGGACGGTGTGGTGGCTCCTGGTGGTCTGGCATCGTTTACGTACGACGTGTCCGTGCCAGCCGACGCGAAGCTGTCTCGACAATACTACCTCCGTGAGCAACGCGACGGAGCGCGCTACGTCTGGCCCGACGAGCCTGAATTGTGGGGTCTCGCGCGTGACCCGGAACTGGTGCAGGGCGCGGTGATCTTCGGCTTTGCTTCAGATGACCCGAGTGATTCGGCAGCCCTGCTTCACGCAGGCCAGAACACGATGAGCGTGGACTGGCGGTACCTCGGGGTGGACCCCGCATTGGGTGAATTCGAGAAGCCGGTACTCGTGGTCCCACCGGTTTCGGTCACGGTTGCCCCCTCTGGTGTGACGTGGCCACAGAGCAAATCCGGTGCTCAGGCGGTTTCTGTCGTGATCCGGACGGAGGCCGAGCAGGGGAGTCGGGGCTCGGTCGAGATATCTGCTCCGGCCGGCTGGACCGTGACGCCGCCGTCGCAGCCGTACGTGCTGGATGAAGCGGGTGCCGAGCGCTCCATCACGTTCGATATCCAGCCTTCGGGCATGGTGGCTGCAGGCCAGCATACGTTCGATGTCCTTGCTCGTACGGATGCCGGCCACGTGTATGATGAGGGGTACATGCTCATCGACTACGAGCACATTGAGCGTACAGCACGCTATTCAGACTCCGAGGCAACGGTGTCTGTGGTTGCGGTCGAGGTTCGGGATGATGTTCGGGTTGGCTACATCATGGGTTCAGGCGATGACGGCCCGGAGGCGATCCGCCAGATGGGGGCGCCGATCGAGCTGCTCGATGAGGCACGCGTTCGGGACGGTGATTTCGAGGGATTCACGACGATCGTTCTTGGGGTACGAGCGTATGAAACCCGCCCGGATCTCCAGGCTTCGTCGGCCCAACTGCTCGACTTCGTGCGATCGGGTGGTACGGTGGTCGTCCAGTACAACCGTGGCCCCCTCGGGAGTCTGTCTCCGTGGGACATGACGGTCGGACGCGGATCACCTCGCGTCTCGGACGAGACTGCGCCGGTGCACATGCTCGAGCCGGACGCTCCGGTCTTCACCTCTCCGAACCGCATCACTGATGCGGATTTCGATGGCTGGGTCCAGGAGCGTGGACTCTACTTC
Organism: Longimicrobiales bacterium; assembly: GCA_022428035.1. Classification (GTDB taxonomy): domain Bacteria; phylum Gemmatimonadota; class Gemmatimonadetes; order Longimicrobiales; family Gaopeijiaceae; genus UBA2589. Next base: position 3,224 of record JAKMDG010000278.1, on the reverse strand, counting down.
GCCTCGACATGGGACGACCGATACACGCCTCTCCTGGAACTCAACGATCCTGGTGAGGAACCACGTCACGGCTCCATGCTGGCGACAACGGTCGGCGACGGTGTGTTCGTTTACGCGGCGCTCTCATTCTTCCGGCAGTGGTCGGGCCAGGTGCCTGGGGCCTATCGGCTCTTTGCGAACCTGATCTCGCTCGACGCCGAAGAATGGAGGGCGTTCTCGACGCGGTAATGGCTATGTCGTATCAGAGCCTGTGCACCAGACGTGCGACGAGACTGCTGGAACAGCGAGCAGGCGTACTGGTCGCGCATACGCTGCTTTTTATTTTTGGCTGCGGTGGCGAGACCCGACCCGTCACGCTTGACGTACGCACGGACCTGGCCGAGGAACTGCGTGACTACGTAGAGGAGAGCTTCGAGCGAGCGCATCCCGAGGTCGATGTACGGCTGACGGTGGCCACGACCGAGGAGTCCACTGCAGACCTGCTCGCCGGAGTCAGCCGCGAGGCTCCGTTTGACGTGTGGTGGGGTGCTGAGGCCGCCGGACTCGAAAGGGTGGCAGATGAAGGCCGCTTGCTACCGTATTCGCCGATCTGGCTGGACGAGCCCAGCCTGGTCATTCCCGACACAGGTGCTGCCTGGCATCCACTTCTGATCACTCCCTACGTGATCGCCTTCAGTCGCGACGACCTGCCGCTCACGCGTGCGCCTACGGACTGGAACGATCTTCGTCACTTCCGATGGTCCGAGGAGATCGAACTTCTCGATCCGCTCCGCTCGGAAAGTGGCGCCTGGTTCCTCTTGTCCATGTTGGCTAGGTATGAGGCCGAGGTGGACATGGATGCCGGGTTCGATTGGCTCATCACTCTCGACCGTCAGGTCGATTCCTATGCAGCGACTCCAGGCGACGCGGTTCGGGCCCTTGGGGTCACAGCGTCACGGCTTGCTGTCCTGCCGCGCGCCGATGCAGAGGAGGCAAGAGCAACGGACGCGCCGTGGATGTATTACCGGCTTCCGGAATCCGGCACGCCGATCCTTGCCCGCGGGGTGGCAGTCGTTCGGGGGACGGACGAGGTCGAGGTCGCGCGGGCGTTCGTAGACCACGTGGGTGCCTTGGACGTTCGGACGGTGTCGAAGCTCCAGACGCGCTGGCAGCCGGCCTACGGTGACGTCGACGCGAGTCGCTTACCGGCCGACTTTGAGCTGACACATCCCTGGCAGCCCTGGGCGTTGGCCGTGGACCGGATCGAGGCACAGCGCGACATCTGGCTCGATCGATGGGAGCAGGAGATTCAGCGGCGATAGGCTCAGGACGAGGCCGCTTCCCGATCTCCTGCACTCAGCACCAGACCGACGACGACCACGACCACGGCGCCGATCACGTTCTGCCACAGGAATGCGACGTCCGTGCGGAAGTTCACGAAGCCGACCACTGTCATGCCGAGGATCAGCCCGACAAACGCCCCGTTGGCTCGCGCCCTCGGAATCATGGCGAGCAGGAAGACGCCGAGAATCGATCCGTAGAAGAACGATCCGAATCGGTTCACCACCTCGATCAGTGAGCCCAGGGTTGCTGCGTATGTCGCGACCACGCAGGCAAAGAGGCCCCACAGGGCCGTCGCTCCTTTCGAAATCGCGAGGTAATGGGCGTCCGTCGCCTCGGGTCTGACCCAGCGGCGATAGAAGTCGATCACGCTCGTTGTGGCGAGTGAATTGAGCTCGGAAGAAATGCTCGACATCGCAGCGGCGATGACCCCCGCAATGAACAGTCCGGCCAACCCGAGGGGAAGTTCGTTGAGCACGAAGCGTGGGATGATGTAGTTGACGTCACGTGACGCTTCGCCGGTCACGTCCTCGGCCATGTTCAGCGCAGTCCCCCGGATCGTCTGGATGTCAGCTTCGCGATCGAGGAAGATCTGCATGGCCGCGTCAGCCGTCGCATCGTCACCGGCGGCGGCGACCTCGAGGGCGGCGCTCTCACGAAGCGTGAACGCCGATGCGTACTCCGCCTGCAGGGCGTCGTACGCGGCGCCCCGCTCGGCGACGACAGCCTCCTCGTGTGCCGGGTTGTACAGCAGGGGCGGCTGCACGAACTGGTAGTAGACGAAGACACCGACCCCGACGAAGAGCACCAGCGCCTGCAAGGGAATCTTCCAGTAGGCACTCACCAGCAGCGACGTGTTCGCTTCTTCAATGGAGCGCGCTGCGAGGTAGCGTTGGACCTGGCTCTGATCCGTCCCGAAGTACGAAAGCATCAGGAAAGTCCCACCGAGGACGCCGGACCAGAAGGTGTACTGCTCGTTGATATCGAACCCGAAATCGAACGTCTTGAGGCGTCCGGTTGCCCCTGCGATCTGAAGGGCATCATGCGGATGTACCGGCATCTGCACGAGCAGAACGATCATGATCGCCACGAGCGCCACGACGATGAGCACCATCTGTTTCACGTCCGCCCAGGCGACCGCCTGTACGCCACCGATCATCGTGTACATGACGGTCGGCACACCGATCAGGACGACCGCCCACACGAGCGGGATGCCGAAGATGGCGCTCAGGACGACTCCGGGTGCCGCCATGATGGTCCCGACGCTCATCCCCCGGGACAGCAGAAACAGGAAGGCGGTGAATGAGCGGGTCTTCGCGTCGAAGCGCTGCTCTAGGTATTCGTAGGCCGTGTACACGCCCGAGCCGTGGAGCAGGGGGACGAGCGTGACCCCCAGGATGACCATCGCCAGGGGGAGCCCGAAGTAGAGCTGCACGAAGCGAAGGCCGTCTGTGGCTCCCTGACCCGTCGTCCCGATCATGGTCACGGCGGAGAGCTGCGTGGCCATCACCGAGAGGCCGACCACCCACCAGGACAGGGACTTATTCGCCGCGAAATAGCCGGCGATCGTATCGGTGTCCTTCGATTTGCGAATGCCGTCGACGACCACGTACGTGAGATATGCGACGACAATGAGCCAGTTGATCCAATGCATGCCTACGTCCTCAGGAGTAGAGGAACTGTAGGAGGCCGAGGACGCTGAGTGCGACGACCTGGACGACAAGGACCTGGATCAGGGTGCGCGTGAAGCGATCCCGGGATGAGCCGTGCGTGGCGGGGTCGGTCATTCGGGTGAAGGTCGTGGGTGCGGAGAAGTGCCGACGGAACCTCCCAATGTGGACTGACCCACGCAAGCGAACGTCACGCCCCTCCTGAACAGGCTAGCGCCCTTCGCCCCCCCGCAC
>JAKMDG010000260.1 GCA_022428035.1 Longimicrobiales bacterium | reverse complement strand
CAGTCAGATTGTCTCCAGCATGTGGAACACCTCGGTGCCGTTCTTGAACCAGTGTTCGCGGAATGGCTGCGGCGAAACCTCATGCCGCAGCACGTCGGCTACGATCGGATGAGGGAACAGCGTCATCCGCCCCTCCTCGTTCTCGTGCACCGTATAGTCTCCGCTGATCTGCAACGAGGTTCTGAGCCGCTCATCCCCGTTCATCATGAAGCCCTGGAGAAGATGCGTGGTGGTCTCCCACGCACCGGGCGTAATGCTCAAGTCCACGATGGGAGCGTCTCCGCCAAAGATCCGGATTCTCACGCTGTCGTCGGTTTCGATGAACTGAGCATCGATCGAATCTTTATGGTACGGAAAGTGGAACCGGTCGGCTTTGATTCGACGGGCTTCCTCGGAAGATGTGGCGGCGAGAAACGGAAAAAAGCCAGCCTTCGCGTGCTTTCCCCACTGTGCCACCATCGGCGGCACAACCACGGAGAACATGAGCTCGGTGTAGGGTCCGACGACCGAATCGTCGAAGAGAAACGCGGTAACCGACAGTACGCTTCTCTGATGGGTTACCTCGATGGGCTCCAGATGTCCGGGCAATAATGCCCGCGCATCGGCGGTCGCCATATCAAAGAAGGCGCTGACTCCCGTATGGAAGCGGTAGCTACCGACTACGGACATACGTCGTACCGCCGGAGCACCTTGATGATCTTCGCGGCACCCTCTTCCAGATCTTCTTTCGAATGCGCCGCCGAGATAGACATCCGGAAACGCGACTTGTGCTTGCCGACCGCAGGGTACTTCACCGGATTGATGAAGACCCCCTCCTGGAAGATCTCCTCACCCATCTGGAACACGCGTGCGTCGTCGCGGACCATGATCGGGATCACCTGAGAGGTCGAGTCGCCCATCGGGACCTGAGCATCTCCGAGGAGCTTCTGCATGTAGGCGACATTGTCGAAGAGCTGCGTGCGAAGCTCGGGTTCGTTGCGAGCAAGCTCCAGGGCCTTGCGGAGGCCGGCTACGACGACGGGGGACAGTGCGCACGAGAAGAAGCGCGAGCGGGAGAAGCCGCGCAGGTAATTGATGAGCTGCATCGGTCCGGCAATGTAGCCGCCCTGACCCCCGAGACTCTTCGAAAAGGTGCCGAGATGGATGTCGATGTCGTCGTCAAAGCCCTGGTCCTCGGCTACACCCTTTCCGGTTTCACCGAACAGGAACGCCGAGTGGGCTTCGTCGATCATCAGCCGCGCGCCATGCTTCTTACAGACCTCGACCAGCTCACCGAGCGGCGGCGTGTCACCGTCCATTGAATAGACGCCCTCGACGATGACGAGTTTCTTTCCGTCGAAGCCTGTGAGCTTGCGATCGAGGTCGTCGGCGCGGTTGTGTCTGAAGAAGCGAGACTTCGCCTTCGACAGGATCATCCCGTCGACAATGCTGGCATGCGCGTACTGATCGGCCACGATCAGGTCACCCGACCGCATGAGTCCGGCGATGGTTCCGACGTTGGCACTGTAGCCGGTCGGAAAAATCATGGCAGCTTCCGTGCCCTTGAAGTCGGCGACCTCCTCGGCAAACGCCTGATGGAGGGCCGTGGTACCACTCAGAATCGGGGAGCCTGACGATCCACCACCATAGATGTCGACGGCGTCCTTGATCGCTTGCTTCACCTCGGGACGATACGAGAGTCCGAGATAATTATACGAAGCGAAGTTCACGAGGTTGTGACGGATTTCACCCGTTCTCGTGTCCTCCACGTCCACGCGTGTACTCGGCGCGGAGTGGAGCGGAAGCTCGTAGAGGTAGTATCCCGCCGGCTTGACCTCGCTCCACCAGTCATCAAAGGGTTCGAGCAGAGCGAACGCGTCCGATCCGGCGCCGAAGTAGAAGTTTGTGTAATCGTACTCCAGCGCGTCGGGTGCGGTGGGCGTGGAGGTCTCCTCGTGCTCGTCCATGTCGACGCGACGCGAGGTGGGACGTGAGGCCACGTTCTTCATGCTCTTGGACATATCGAATCCCGATCGGATACGAAGGCTACTCAGGAACCCTTAATTTCCCCAAGAATGCCCTATACAGCAAGGAGAAAATGCCGTGAATGGATGGTTGAATCGAGCGCGCTCCTGGGCTCCACCAGAGGCATGGACGCGGGTGCATTCGATCGATGCACACACGGAGGGAGAACCGCTCCGAGTGGTCTTCTCCGGCTTCGAGGATCTCGAGGGAGCGACCGTGCTCGAACGGCGTCGCTGGGCGCGGGCGCAGTGCGATGATGTCAGGCGTGCCCTGATGTGGGAGCCCCGTGGTCATGCAGATATGTATGGGTGCATCGTCATGCCTGCCGTAACCGCCGAGGCCGATCTTTCTGTTCTGTTCACGCACAACGAAGGCTTCAGCACGATGTGTGGCCACGGGATCATCGGTGTGGCCACCGTCCTGGTGGAATGTGGCCTCGTCGAGTCCAGCGGTGACGAGGTTTCCATCGGAATCGATACGCCCGCCGGGTTCGTCCGAGCGCATGCGCAATGTGCACCGGACGGACGAGTGCATCGCGTACGTTTTGAGAATGTGCCGTCATTCGCCGAACGCCTCGATGCGACGGTCGAGGTGGCCGGAGTCGGCACGGTCCGGTACGACCTCGCGTTCGGGGGCGCCTACTATGCGTATGTAGAGGCTGCGGATGTGGGGGTCGGTCTCGTCCCTGGAGACGTCGATCGGTTGATCGACATGGGTCAGCGCATCAAGCACGCCGTCCAGGAGGCTGATCCGCCGAGCCACCCTGAAGACGACGACCTGAGCTTCGTCTACGGGACCATCTTCATCGGACCGGCCCACGAGGAGGGGCACCACTCGCGGAACGTGTGTGTTTTCGCGAACGGTGAGGTCGACCGATGCCCTACGGGAACCGGGGTGAGCGGGCGTCTGGCGATTCATCATGCTCGCGATGAGGTCGATATCGGTGAGTCGATCCGGATCGAGAGTATCCTTGGTACGTGCTTCGATGGTATGGTGCTACGAGCGACCCAAGCGCCAGAAACGCCCACGATCGTGCCGGAGGTGGCGGGTCGGGCGTGGATCACAGGGCGCCACGAATTCCTGCTTGCACCCGATGACCCCCTGCGCACTGGCTTTCTGGTCCGGTAGCGGGGTCACAAGCCTGCAGGGGCTGTGGGCGTCCGCGCGGTGTGGGTCGAGCCGGTCTGCGCGCTCAGGGCTCGTGCCTGAAACGGCATGCCTTCCGCAGAAGGTGCGGGGGCTATCCGAAGGCGCTAGTGTGACGCGACCGCAGTTGATGCGTGCAACCTTCACCGGAGTTCATCCCATGAGTCAGCCTCAATCCGCGGCCAGTCACGCCAAGATGGTGCCTATGTACCACTACGTGACCTTCGCCCTGGTATTCATCCCGACTGTCTATTTCCTGTACCGGGCTGTGACTGCGTTCTCCATGCAGACGCTGATGACCGCCCTGCTGGGGGTGGGCGTGATTTTGGCGACCCTGTTCGCCCGCCTCTTCGCACTCGGTGCTCAGGACCGGGTCATCCGGCTCGAGGAGCGTCTACGCCTGGCTCGCGTGCTGCCGGCCGAGATGCAGGGGGGCATCGAGGCGATCTCCACGAGCATTCTGATCGGCCTGCGTTTCGCCCCGGATGACGAACTCGAAGACCTGGTTCGACGTGTGCAGGCTGGTGAGCTCATGGACCGTAAGGCCATCAAGATGGCGGTGAAGAACTGGCGGGCGGATCATCAACGGATCTGAAGCGTCGCGGACCGCCATTCCTGCGGTTCTCCTCCACGGATTCACTGGGTCGTCTCGTTCCTGGGGCGACCCGGTACTGCATGGGCTGCTATCGGCAGGAGTGGACGCGCTCGCGGTGGACCTGCCCGGACACGGGACTCGTGGCGAGGTCACAGGCGGGGGCGTGACGCTCAGTCATGCGCTGGCTGTTGTTGATGAGGTGACTGCTGGTCTCGATCGATTCGATCTTATCGGGTACTCGATGGGAGGGCGTGTCGCGCTTCACGTAGCGCTCGCACGTGGCGACCGCATCCGTCGACTCGTGCTCGAATCGGCGTCTCCTGGCCTCGAGCGCAAGGCGGAGCGAGCCGAGCGAATAGCGCTCGAC
>JAKMDG010000256.1 GCA_022428035.1 Longimicrobiales bacterium | reverse complement strand
CGGAAATGCACGTTGACGTCGTTGTTCTCCGTGCTCATTCGGCCCTCGTCGCCAGGCCCGCAGTAGTTCTCGCGCTTGCCCTCGGGCGTTGGGTAGACCACGCAGAACGTCAGCCCCTCACCGTGTTCGACCATCTCGATGACGACGCGTTCCGGGTCGGACCTGCGGCCATACGCCTCGGCCGTGACCACCACATCGCTGCCGGATGCCTGAGCGATGCTGACATCACCGTTGATGCCCTTGATCTCGACAGCGTCCCCACCGTCGACTCGACCGGACCAGTAGAAATCATCGGCCGACTGGCGCGAACGCTCCTGTCCGGTATCCGAAAGCCTCGATTCACTACTCGGCTCACCCCCGAGTGCCCCGATCGCGAGCACGGTGGCCGAAACCGACACCACCGTCATTCCAGCGATCACCACATGCAGCTTCTTCATCGTCATCTTCCTCCCTGGTTCATGGCCTCTGTGGGCCCCGTATTCACCTGCGTCATCTATCGGCGCCGCAGGAGACTGATCTCTCCGTCGAACACCTGGATTTCAATCCGGGCGCGCCCGCCTCCGACCGTGAATTCAAACTCACGCCCGCCGGTAAAGGGATCGCGATCAGCGCATCGCCGTCATGCACAAAGAACCGGTAATCTCCGCTTTCCGAGATGAGGCCAGAGAACTCGACGTCACCGTCCTGGATCTCCACCTGCACACGCTCCGAGCGGATGTCCATCAACGTCAGATCTCCGCTGCCACGGTGCACGTCAACGGGGCCACTCACGTCGCGGAGCCGGACGTCGTCCGACTGCGATGACGCGCGCACGCCCGACCGCACCGAGCTCACATCGACCTCACCCTCAAGCGTCCTGACGTTGACCGGACCTCCCAAGTTTCGGATCCAGACGTCTCCGCTCAGGGTGGAGACCTCTACGGATTCGTCCACGCCGTCGACCCAGAGAGCCAGAGCTCGCCCAGAGACACTCAGATCCACCCTGGCAGGTAGGCGAACCGATGCCTCGATCGCACGATTCCTGCCCTTGCGATCGTCTCTCGAGAGCCTGATTACGTCTCCGGAGCGTCGTGCGACCAGGCCCGAGTCGTCGTCGTCCGACCGGAGCTCGAGCACGTCCCGGTCCCAGGCTTCGATCGAGACGTCACCCGACGGCAGCCGCGACAAGAATGGGGAGCGTCGTCATTCTCCCGCCCACTCCACCAGCTGCGCTGCATCACGCAGGAAGGTCAGCTTTCGCTCGAATACCCGACCGAGATGCTCGCTCAGGAATTCGTTCTCGGGGTCCTGTTCGAGGGCACGCACCGAGTCGTCGATCGCTTGTTCGATGACCGCCAGATTGCGGTCCAGAACCCGGACCGTGTTCGCGTCCAGGCTCGCCCATGCGCCTTCGAGCGCCTGTTGCAGATCGAGCAACTCCGTCGCGAGCTCCGGAGCGCTGTCTGCTTCCGCCGTGACGAGGGAGCCACGAGACTCCAACGCCTGTTCGACCGGAATGCCTGTGGCTCCAGCGCCGACGCCAGCCCACGTCGCCATGGACGACAGAGCGATGAGTGCGACAGAAGCAGCCGCGAGCTGGGGTACGGAGAAGCTTGCCCGAGCCCGAACGTCGGAGAGCTCGTCAGACGGGTGGCTGGTCGGAAACGCGATCACCTTCGTGTCTTCCTGCGCTGTGGGCGACGGCGCGTGGATGGTGGCCGCAATACCGGCCCACAAGTCCCTCGGAGGATCGCCGCGTCGGTGTCATCACCCGTGCAAGAAGCGAATCGCCCGAGTGGCGTGCCTCTCGCTTCCGCTGGGTCTCGCGCCGACTCAGAATGTGGTTCACCGCAAGTCGATGCAGGCAGGTGCCGAACTGCGACTGACCCTTGAAGGTGCCCAGCCTGCTCCAGGCGCGAATGAAAACCTCCTGCGTGAGATCTTCTGCCGACTGCTCATCGACCATCCGCACACACAGAGCGAAGATCCGCCCCATGTGGTCCCGATACAGCCGTTCGAACGCCGCGTGGTCTCCCGCCGCGGCTCGGTGAACATCAGCTGTCTCGAAGTGAGCAGTCACATGTGCGCCCAAGGTTCCTCTGTGGATACGGTTCGCCTTCGTCTCGTCCGCATGCTTTGACGGATGTCATGGCGGGAGGGTTGGAACGGAATACGCATCCGCCTGAGTCCGAGTGTTGCGTTCACTCGGACAGGTGAACACCATGCCGAGAACGTGGCCCTCATGGGCGCGTTCCGCTCGAACCCACCCGAATCATGCAAATCCTTCCCGTTGACCTCACAGCGCTCATTCTGGGTGCCCTGGGTGTTTCGATCGTCCTGGTCCCCGTCCTCGGGCTGACTGCGCGCTTCGCGCTCAAACCCGTCGTCGAGGCGCTCGCGAGAGTCTTCGAGGTGCGTGGTGAGAACGATGCCCTGCGCATGCTGGAGCGACGGATCGATCTTCAGGAGCAGGAGCTCATGATGCTGCAGCAGACCATGCGCCACCTGACGGAAGGGCAGGACTTCGATCGGCGGCTGACCGCGGGTGAATCCCGGATGCAGCCCGCCCCGGCACCACATCCGTCCGACGGGGCACCCCACAAGCGGACCGCTCCTGAGGACGAGGCCTGAGGACGAGACTCACCTTTGCCTGTCTGACATTCCCATGACAACCGATTCGCCTTTCGCGCTCGACCAGCCGGTCGAGATCATCGCACACCGCGGCTACAGCGCCCAGGC
>JAKMDG010000254.1 GCA_022428035.1 Longimicrobiales bacterium | reverse complement strand
ACCCTGGACGGTGCACTCACAACCGATCGACGCGCCGGCGAGCGTATCGGCCAGACCCTGGTTCGACTCGGGGCCGTGACCGAGGAACAGGTAGCGCGAGGACTCGCAAGCCAGCTGGGTCTCGGCTACCGGGCCGGGCCGCTCGAGCCCACGGCTGAAGCGCTCGATCTGGTCAGCCTCGAACTCTGCTCGCAATACGGCGTGGTCCCACTTTCCGCACGCCCCCGGCACATCACGATCGCGATGCATGACCCGCTCAACCTTCGCGCCATCGATGACCTCCAGTTTCAGACGGGGCGCCACGCCAGCCCTGTGGTCACCACTCCAACTGTGGTGAACGCGTATCTCGCGCAGATGTCCGCCGGACCGCACCGGACAGGTCCCCACCGACTAGATCGAGCTGAGGCCGATCGATTGGACGCGCTTCATGCGGAGCACCACCCAAAGAGACCCGGCCCGACTGAGCTGGCCGGACTAGTCGCCGCACTTCCAGCTGAGCTCAGATCCGAATCGTCAGAGGACGCCTCGACGGCCGAAGTGGAGCGAAACGCACGCCGGGCACCTGTCGTTCGCCTGGTCGACGGCATCATTCGGCAAGCCATCGAGCAGAAGGCGAGCGACATCCACATCGAGGAAACGGGGTCTGAGGTGCGCGTTCGCACCCGGATCGACGGCGTGCTTCGACCAACGGTCGACCTGCCGGCGGGTGTACGCCGCGCAGTACTTTCCCGTCTGAAGGTGATGGCTGGCATGGACATCGCAGTCCGGCGCCGGGCCCAGGATGGTCGGATCATGGTACCGCACGACCGCCGCACACTCACACTGCGCATCAACACACTGCCGGTGTCCACGGGAGAGAAGGCCGTCATCCGCATCCTGGACGGAGAGGCTGCCCCTCGTGATCTCGGTGCACTGGGTATCGCAGGTACCGACCTGCTGCGGCTCCGCAACCTCCTCGAGCGGGGCGAGGGCGTGGTCCTGGCAGCGGGTCCGACCGGATCGGGCAAGAGTACGACATTGTTCGCTGCCCTTTCGGAGGTGGACCGCGAGCGACAGAACGTGGTCACCGTGGAGGACCCCGTGGAATACCGGTTGCCCGGAGCAAGCCAGGTCCATGTTGATCGCCGGGCCGGCCTCGACTTCGCCGACGCGCTACGCGCCATCCTCCGACAGGATCCCGACGTCGTGATGGTAGGCGAGATCCGTGACCGAGACACAGCGGAAATCGCGATGGCCGCGGCGGTCACTGGGCACCTCGTTCTGTCGACGATCCACGCGACGGACGCACCCGGGGCCATCACACGCCTCCTGCATATGGGAGTGCCGCCGTTCCTCGTGGCGGGGGGCCTTGCAGGCGTGATCGCTCAGCGCCTCGTTCGTGCGATCTGCTCGACCTGTCGCGGGCGCGGGTGCGAGGGATGTGACGGTGGCCTGAGTGGCCGCACAGGCGTCTACCAGTTGCTCACGGTCACCGACGTCATGCGTGACGAGATCTCAGGAGGAGGGTCATCTGCTCGTCTTCGACGCCTTGCCTCCGACGCGGGGATGAAGTCGCTCGCGTCTGACGCGCGCCGTGCCGTGGCCGAGGGACTGACCGCTCCGCACGAGATCGGGCGGCTTCTCGGTTCGTTCGCGGAATCCGGGCGGCCATGCAGCACGTGCACTCACGTCGTCCCCCATGCAGCGAACGCCTGCCCGGGGTGCGGCCGTCCAGCAGTCCAAACCTGTCCATGCGGGGAACGGCTCGAGCCGGGATGGCGCTATTGCGCAGCGTGCGTCCGACCGGTCCGACCCATCTAGCCGGAGCGCTCCGGCCCGGAACTCCCTGTACCGGAGCCCTCCTGCTCACAGTCAGCCAAAGGTCGCGACCCGCGTCGTGATCGATTCGACTCGGTCCGTGTCGATCTCGACACCGATACCCGGACCTGCAGGCACAGCCATATGCCCATCGGCCACCGTGAACTCGGGAGAGACAATGTCCGAGTGCCAGTAGCGGCTACTGGCCGAAATATCACCGGGCAGGGTGAAGTTCGGCAGCGAGGCCAGAGCCACGTTATGCGCGCGACCCACACCAGACTCCAGCATCCCACCACACCAGACCGGCAGATCTGCGTCCTGCATCATGTCATGGATACGGCGACTCGAGGCGAATCCACCGACACGACCCGGTTTGATGTTGATGATGCGGCAGCTCTTGAGCTCGAGTGCAAGCTCGGTATCCCACGGTGTCTTGATCGACTCATCCAGGCAGACGGGCGTCTCGATCTCCTCCTGCAGACGAGCGTGGTGAAGAAAGTCGTCGTAGCGCAGCGGCTGCTCGATCATCAGGAGGTCGAGCGGATCCAACTCCTTCAGGCGATCGACGTCAGCAAGCGTATAGGCAGAATTCGCGTCGGCCATGAACACGGTGTCGGGAAAACGCTCTCGTAGCCCCGCCAGCATCTCCACATCGCGCCCCGGCTTCATCTTGATCTTCACACGCGCATAACCATCCGCAATGAAGCCCTCCACCTGCTCGTGCAGTGCCTCATCCGTGGCCTTGAGGCCGACACTCACACCCACCGGTACCCGATCACGGACACCGCCGAGCTTACTAGAAAGCGATACGCCGTCGGCCCGGGCCGCCATGTCCCATGCGGCCATCTCGACTGCAGCCTTCGCCATGCCATGTCCCCGGACCCACCAGACCGGCGAGAGGATGTCCTCAGGTGACTCTACGTCGGTACCCACCACATTGGGGAGAATGAAGTCGGTCAGGACGTGCCATGCCGTATCGGTGGTCTCGTAGGCATACGACGGGTCTGCCGAGGCTACGCACTCACTCCACCCTTCAAGTCCGTCACCCTCCAGCGTGAGGAGCAGAATCCGCCGATCTTGCGAACCTCCGCTGGAGATCTCGAAAAACTCTTTCAGCCGCAGCGGAATTTCGCGAAGGGTCGCGCGTTCGATCTTCATTCGATGTCGTCGGGGTTAGGCGTGCGCCGGTACAACCGGAGGTGAGGTGCTGAGCAGGCTGAAGACTTCGTCGACCTGGGCCCAGCCCACACGCAGGAGAAAGGTCGAATTTCGACCATAGGACTTGCTGCCGAGGATGTAGAAGTCGGGCTCGGGATTCTTCAAGGTATCCACACCCTGGCTCTCCTGCGTCAAGCAGTCGGCAGAAGAGGATGCCATCAGTGCAGCCGCCAGATTCATGGGCCCGGACGTAGCGTAACACTCGTGCACCTGGAGTTGGCGGTACATGCGCGCGTCCCCGACCGAACCAGTCATCGAAATGATTCGATCGACCACGACATGTTCGATGGACCCGTCGTCGGCTCTCAGAGACACCACAATGCCGTCCGGGCCGGCCTCCAGAGCGTGAACTGAGCGACCTAGACGAACGTCGAAAGGAGAGTCCGCACCGTAGGCCAGTGCGCGAGCCTGCTCGACCAGACGATCTCGGGCGGGTAAGGCGTCATTGTCTACGGCGCCGAACGTTGGAGACGTACGGCGAATGGTCCACGTCACGCGGGTTTCCGGCACGCGCTTGATCACAGCGAGGAGGTCGCGAGCCACGGTCTGTGCTGAGTGCCCGGAACCAACAAGAAGAATCCGCATTCCTCCCCAGCCCGGAGCATCACCCTTGAGAATAGGCGCCCCGAAATCCGGAATTTGTCGGATGATGTAGTCCTCGGCGTCTCGTTCTCCGGGCGCGGCAATCCCGCCGAGACCCAATGCGTTCGGCTTGTCATACGTACCTGTGCAGTCGAGCACGACGTCTGCGTGTTCGACTCGCTCCTGCCCGTCGGCGCCTCTCACGAGGAGCCGGAAGGTGTGCCGAGCCCGGCCACCCGTCCCGATCTCGTCGCTCTTGAGCAGCCCGTCCCGAGAGATCTCCAGAATTCGCGTGCCCAGCTGCATGTGAGGCGCAATCTCCGGTGCGGCTGCGAGCGGCTGGAACACCTGATCAGCCAGCTGATCACCGGTTGGGCACTCCGCTCCGTTCGGAGGCTCCCGGCCAAGCTCCGCGAGCCGCGTGCGCACACGAGGCGAGACGTTCATCGACCACGGCGTGAACAACTGAACGTGCCCCCACGCACGCACGTTGCCGGCGACATCGCTCGAGGCTTCAAATACTGTGAAGGCCCATCCAGCCTCAGCAGCAGCGAGCGCCGCCTCGAGGCCGACCGGACCAGCGCCCAGTATGGCGATGGACCTTGGTGTCATGACTCGCCCTCGGGGATGCAGTGAAGGAGGTAGCGGGACACAGATTGTCCACGCACGAATTCTCGAACCTCATAGCCCGAGCCCATGTAGTGCCTCAAAGCAGCCCGCGTCGCGATCCGCCATGCCTGTGCCAAGTCCAGATCCTCGTCCATCAGCGTCCCGACATCCGAAGGAATCGCGACGCTGATCCAATCGTTCCCAAGGTCGAGTTCGACCACCCCCGGACTCGGATGATACGACACCGAAGACGGTGAAGCCGAGAGCGCGATTCCGACCGACATCTCATCGAGAGATAACGGCTCGAACATCTGCGCCGGGTCGTCGACCAGCCGTCCTCCCACCCGCTCAGAGGGCAGTCGCCAGAGCGCAACGAAGCGATCCGTTCCGATTCCTCGGTGGAGCGGCGAGTCCGTCTGACCGTACATGTCCACCCGATACTCTCGGACGACCGCGCCGAGACGCGTAATGTTCAGATGAGCGTTTCGGCTCTGCAGTGGATCAAAGGTCCAGTACATGTGCTCGACACCGAGAGCCATCACCTCGTCGCGCTGATACGCCTTCAGCCGTCGCCCAAGACCCGCATCACGGACCTCCGGCCGCACCGCGAGCATATCCGACCAGTGCACGACCGTACCGTCTCGAAGTCCGGTGAGGCCAAATACGAAGCCGACGAGCCGCCCCTCCGCAGTGTACGCGCCGGATGATACGCCTCCGAGCATACGACCAACCTTCAGAATGGCTGGCGCCACCCGCTCAGAGAAGCCATGGCCCCACGTGTCCTCCTGCAGGGCTACGCACTCATGGCACTGCTCCATCGTTTCGAACGGCCGGATGACGAAGTCGGTCATCCGTGTCCTCGAGCTCCCACAGCCTGGCTCAGACGCTGCCGGAGGCTGTCGTGCGTATAGTCGTCCATGAGGTTGAGCGCGGGCAGCCCAGCGAGTTCGTGCACCAACGCGACTCCGGCCAGTGTGTTGGAGGCGGGCCCTGCCACAAGATCGACGCCCCGCTCCCATGCCCCGAGAATCCCTGCGACCGCATACGGGTCCGAGGCAGCAAGAATCGTGTAGGCGATATGCTCCCCCAACATCCGGACCAACTCCCCTCCGTTGTACGGCTCGAGGGGCGAGGCCCCTGCCTCGATCACTGCAGCGGTCGCACCGGTATCGGCGATCCGTGACAGAAGTGGCCCGATCGCCGCCCTGTACTCCTGCGGGGATACCACGGTGGTGGGCAGGCCTGCGTCGATGAAGTCGAAGATGAAGTCCGCTCCCGCATCCTTGAACGAAAGCGTGTCGTGCCAGCGCCCCGCACCCGTGAGCTTCGCTCCCACCACGGTGTGGCCGAGGGCTTTCAGCTGGCGGACAGCAACCCGACCCGAGTACGTCTTCCCCGCAGACATGGACGTCCCGACGAGCAGCAAAGTCGGCAACGCATATGGGGTGTCCGACGTTTCAGTGACGCAGTCCCGCATGTTGATCGACCGGCCGTCCCGCAGGACGTGCCCTCGATACCGCAGAGGAAGGAAGGCCTTCGAGAATTGCGAACTCGACGTCACAAGACCCATGCAACCCGCGGCGGTCAGGCAGTGCATGAACCCGTCAGCTTCTACTGCCTGGAACGATCCGGTGGCCTCGAGCGTGGCGGCACGCCGTGCGAGGGCCCCCACCAGCAGATCCCCCGTGAGCGGCGTACATGTGCGGCCTGAGGGCAGCTCGAACTGCTCGGTCATCGAGCTTCTGGGGAGGACTTCCGCCACGACGTAGTCACCCGAGCGCCAATCGAGGTTGTCGATCTTCTCGAATGAAAACGGCCAATCCGGAAGGTCTGCGATTCTGGTGACCGATCCCTTGAGCAGCAGGCTCATCGACGTCCTCCCGAGTCCTCTCTATTTCGTGATCATGGCTGGCGCCATGAGAAGCCGAGCCAGCAGGGCACATCGATCGAGGGAGGGATCGATGACAATGTGCTCGTGGTCGGCGTGCGCTCCGTCTCCGACACATCCAAGCCCATCAAGCGTCGCCGTGAAGAGGCTGGTGGTATTTCCATCCGAACCACCCCCCGCCATCCCGTGACCGAGGTCGAAGCCCAGCTCAGCGCCTCTGAGCTGAGCCTCATTCCAAAGAGCCACATTTCTCGGCGTACGCTCGAGGGGCGCGACGCGGACGCCACCCTCTACCTCGATCGTCACGTCAGGAGTGACGGGTTCGATGGCACGGACACGATCTTCGACCCACCGACCGTGGTCCATCGACGTGACGCGCACGTCCACGGACGCGGTCGCCTCGGCTGCAATCACGTTGGGCCGGGTCCCGCCCCCGATGAGGCCTACATTGACCGTAGTACCATGCTCGGGATCGTTCAGGAGATTCAACTCCTGAATGACATGGGACAGCTCGACGATCGCGCTCGCTCCGGCCTCGGGATCCAGGCCCGCATGGGCAGCCCGCCCACGTACGGTGATCTCGAAGCGCCCCAATCCCTTCCTGGCAGTCTTGATCAGACCCGACGGGCCCAGCGCCGGCTCGAGCACCAGAGCCCGGCTGGCCGCGCGGGCCAGTCGGCGTACGTGCTTCTTCGAGTCCGGACTTCCTACCTCCTCATCGGAGTTCACAAAGACCACAGGTGCGACCGACGGCTCATAGTCGAGGTCCCTCAGCGCGCGGAGGGCGAAAATGATGAGGCTGAGCCCGCCCTTCATATCGAGCGTACCCGGTCCATGGAGTCGACCGTCGTCAACATGCACGGGCATACGCTCGAGCGTCTCGAGCGGCCACACAGTATCGCTGTGTCCCATCAGGAGCTGGCTGGGAGTCTGCCTTGCCCTGCGCTTCGGCATGGCGAGGAGGTGGTTTCCGCTCTTCCGACCCTCGACGATCCGCACATCGTACCCCAGATCGGTGAAGGCCGGCTCGAGAAGCGCGTGCACGCTGGTCTGTGTCGCCGGATGGTCTGTGGGCGACTCAACGCGACAGAGCCCCGAAAGGAAATCCACGAACTCGTCTTTCATCGCGTGGACACACTCGAGCGTTCGAAAGCCTTCCGCGGTGGTCCGCTCGTTTGCGCCGAGGTCGGAAGACATCAAGGTGACCAGCCGGTGTGGAACGGAAACGCCAGAGTCTCTCGCACCTCGGCATACCGACCCGGCGCGAGATATGCCAGAAGCGGATTGGCAGCGAAAACATCCGCGTCGTCTCGATCCGGATCCCGCAAAGCGTCCTCGGCCACCAACGCCTCCACGATTCGACCCGTAATGAGACTGTTCACACCGAAGTCATCGATGATCCGGTCAGTCTCGCACTCGAAGTGGAGGTAGGCGTCCTCGAGTAACACACCATCGACCCTCGTCGCTGGTCGCGTGGTGAGCAAATCAAGAGCAGGCTTGGTGTCCTCCTCACAACGGGGCGCCGCTGCCAGACTCGCGAAGAGAACCTGAGACGGGCGAGGGAAGCTGACGGTAAACACCCCCTCACGCACGGCATTTCCGTAGGTTGCGTGCCTGGGCGTGCATACAAAGCCGAATCGATTCTCCCAACCCATCGGCATCGCCATGTGTTTGGGGGCCAGATCGAACGAACCATTCTCTTCGCGCGTGCCTATGACCACGAGCGGAAATACCTGAAAAAATCGATCCCAAACGGGATGCTCGGTACCGAGCGCGACGAGTTTCGTGATGCCGCCTGAGGAATCGGCCTCGCTCACCTGTAGTACCCCGCTCGCTGATAGCTATGGTCGAGAAGCTCGACCGGATGAACGACATCACCTCCGCTGCCCTCGATCCGAAGGCCCGCTCCGATCTGCATCATGCACCCGGGGTTTGGGGTGCACGCAAGGTCAGCCCCGGTTTCTCGTACAGCTGCCACCTTGTCACCTCCAATGTGTGCACCGAGATCGGGGTGCGTCATCCCGTAGATTCCAGCACCCCCGCAGCACTCATCCGCCTTCGCGACCATCCGAACCTCCACGCCCGGCACAGCATCAAGAACCTGAAGAGGCTCGGACGTCACACCCTGCGCGTGCATCAGGTGACAAGGATGGTCGTATGCGACACTGCATGTCACCGGCGCCCCTCGACGAGGTCCAACCGCAGCTAGAAGCTCCGTCACGTCCCGAACCCGCTCGGCAAATGCTCTCGCTCGTGCCTGCATCGGGTCGCCCTCTAAGAGGACTCCATAATCCTTCATTGCCGCTCCGCATCCGGCGGCATTCACAACCACCCAGTCGACCCCTGCTCGTTCGAATGCTTCGATGTTGCGGCGAGCAAGGTGCCGCGCCGACTGGAGATCTCCGCCATGGGCATGCAGAGCGCCACAGCAATCCTGCCGAGTCACGATCCGAACGTGGAAGCCGTTTGCGTCGAGCGTGCGCCCCGTGGCGTCGTTAAGTCGACCGTACAATCCATCTTGCACACAGCCCTGCAAGACACCAACGGTCCCACCCGGTGCATCCAGTGCGCGGTCGGGCACTGTCCCCGCCGATTCAGCGTCCACGGAGCCAGAGGGATGAGTCGCGGATGCCACGCCCGCTACAGCAGTATCTCGTCGCCGGAATCCTTCAGCCTCGGTCGTTGCCGCAAGCATGGCGAGCGCAAAACGCAGCTTGCCCGCTACGCCATCTCCCCCGAGATGTCTGACGGCCCAGCCCGCGAGACCGGTAGCACGAAGCAGTCGACCACCCATGAACAGCATTCCGCGCAGCGGGCGAGACCCCATGACGATCAGGAGCGACCGAGTGAGCATGCCCGGGGGACGCGCCTCAGCGGCGGCTTCACGGGCGAGCTCCAGTAGAGTCCCATATTCAACTCCGGATGGGCACACCGGTTCACATGCTCGACAGCCCAGGCATCGATCGATATGAGTCTGGAAGGCATCTGAGCTCGCGTCGAGGCGGCCCTCCACCACAGCCTGCATCAAGTGCAATCGCCCTCGCGGGGAATCGTTCTCGT
Organism: Longimicrobiales bacterium; assembly: GCA_022428035.1. GTDB lineage: Bacteria > Gemmatimonadota > Gemmatimonadetes > Longimicrobiales > Gaopeijiaceae > UBA2589. Next base: position 14,530 of record JAKMDG010000254.1, on the reverse strand, counting down.
CACCCAGCCGGTTGTAGGTGGGGCATGCCGGAAGACAGAACCCACAGTGCACACACGGAAGCAGTCGCTCTCGCTGCGCCTCAAGAGCGCCAGCGAGCCGCACACCTCCGGCCGTCACGAGCGGGCCGGCCACAACACACCGCCGGGGTCGAAGATGGATTCGAGGCGTTCGCTCAGCATGGCTGTTACCGCGCTCTGTGGAGTGCTTGTGGGAGAGTCCGCCCCGTTCCAGCGGACGATACGCAACGCACCTCCGGCTTTCTCTGCGGCCGCACGGAGCGTTCCGACGGGATCCACACCGAGGTCGGCTCCCCCGATCCGAATTCGGCCGGCATACGAGTCCACGACCATCGGTCCCAGACCCACATCTGCGGCGCAAGACACGAGACCCGAGAGCTGGGAGGGCAATACGGAGATCTCGATGCACCGCTCCTCCGCAGCCCCGAGATCCTGCAGTTGCGAGAGGATGCGGGCCGCACCGTCACGGACGTCTATAACACGGTCGAAGGGTCTACCTACGTGCGTTTCCAGTGTGGCCTGATCGGCATCCACGGTCGACTCCGCCCCGTGAAGACGGACGACGAGCGCCGCGCGCCCATCGAGTACGTCGAGGGGTCCGGCGACCACGATTGAGGCCGGGAGAACAGGCGCGGTTCCGACAGCCAGCGCAGACTCGATCAGCTCCGCGACCGATGTGCCCGACATCAGGAGGACTCGTTCCTGAGGCGGCAGCGGGAAGGCCCGCAGGCACACCGACGTCAGCACACAGAGTCGTCCGCGACCACCGACAACCGACCGGAGCAGGTCATACCCGGCGACGTTCTTCACAACCTTGCCGCCGAGTCGAAGAACACGACCGTCGCCAGTGACGACCGTCGCCCCGAGAACATGGTTCTTCAGGGCTCCATACCCCGCCCAAAGCGAACCATGAGCAGCCTCTGATACGAGGCCACCCATGGAACGACCGCGCGCAGCCGGTGGGTCGAACGGGGCCCACTGCCCATTGCCGCGGAGTGCGTCGTCAACCGTGGCGAACCTTGTCCCGGCTCCAGCCGTGATCGTCAGATCCGCCGGCTCGTATTCCTCGATCCCGGAGAGAAGCGACGCATCGAGCGCGACGAAGCGTCCGTTCGAAACGGGATCGGCGTGCGAGCCGCTGGCGACCGGCAGGACGCCTAGGCCTTCCTGCGCCGCCCACACGAGCAACCTGGAAACATCTTCCGTGGACGACGGAGAAGCGATGAACTCAGGTGTGGCACCGTGCCAGGCGGGACTGTCCGGCTCAGAAGGATCTCGGACGGCCACGTCCGGGAGAACGCTGCGCAGCCCATCGACGAGGGTCACGGCAGCACCTTGCCGGGGTTGAGACTCCCGCTCGGGTCGAATACCCAGCGTGCACGGCGCAACATCTCCAACTCGACCTCGTTGTGGACGAGCGGCATGTAGCCACGCTTGTCGACGCCGACACCGTGCTCACCCGTGATCGTTCCGCCGACGGAAACACACAACGACATGATTTCTTGCGAGGCCTTCTCCACTCGGTCCAGTTCGTCGGCATTCTGGCGATCGAAGAGTATGTTCGGGTGGAGATTGCCATCCCCTGCGTGGAACACGTTGGCGATCTTCAGGTCGTACTCCTCGCCGATCTCGGTGATGCGGGCCAGCACTTCCGGCAATCGCGTCCGCGGGACCGTGGCGTCCTGGACCAGGAGATCCGGTGCGATGCGACCCATGGCGCCAAAGGCCTTCTTGCGCCCCTTCCAGAGACCGAGACGCTCCTCCTCGGAGGTCGCACGCCGGATCTCCCTGGCACCCGCGGCCACGCAGCATTGCTCTGCGCGATCCGCATCCTCGTCTAGTCCGGCCTCTGTACCATCGAACTCGATCACGAGTGCGGCACCTGCATCGATCGGATATCCCGCAGCGAACACGCTCGCTTCGACAGCAACGATCGTCGCATGATCCACGATCTCGACGGCGGCAGGCATGAGCCCCGACGCCATGATGTCGGTAACCGCGTGTCCCGCCTCCTGCATGGTGTCGAAGATCCCCAGTAGCGTTCGCACGCCCTCCGGGGCCGGGAGCAGACGGACTTCAATCTCCGTGGCAATTCCGAAACACCCCTCGGATCCAATGAAGAGGCCCACGAGATCCAGACTTGCCACGGCCTCCGTTCCAGCTCCCCCGAACCGGACGATCTCGCCGTCGGCGAGCACGACGGTCAGGCCCGTGACGTAGCGAGATGTCACCCCGTACTTGAGGCAGTGCGGCCCCCCGGAGTTCTCGGCCACGTTGCCGCCAAGCGTACAAGCGGACTGTGATGAAGGGTCGGGCGCATAGTAGAGACCATACGGTGCGGTGGCCTCTGTCAGACGAGCGTTGATCACGCCCGGCTGTACGGTCGCGAGCCGATCCTGTTGGTCGATGGAGAGTATCCGATTCATACGAGCGGTCCCGACGATCACACCGTCAGGTGTCGGCAGGGCGCCTCCGGACAGTCCTGTTCCCGCCCCCCGGGGAACCACCTCGATGCCCTCTTCATGAAGCAACGCCAGCACGCTGGACACCTGCTCGGTGGTTTCCGGGAGTACGACAGCTCGCGGCACCACACGATATGCGGTCAGGCCGTCGGACTCGTACGCAACGAGTCGGTCCGGATGCGTGATCACGTGGTTGTGCCCGACGATGGCACGAAGACGGTCGGCCATGGTCGTAGAGAGAGTCTGAGTCATGACAGAGGATATCGTGAGTTCACGAGATGTCGCCATCGTGAACGTACTCGACCAGGGCGCTCAGGGAATGTCGAGCAGCTCCTCGGAGGGCGTCTGGAAGCTCCAGGCCATACACAGCATCAAGCAGGCCTTCGATGTCTGCGTCGGGGTGCTCTGACATCGCCTGACGCGCCTGCTGGATTCTACGTCGCCGGTGAGACTCAAAACGGTCGACCGCTTCAGCAGGATCGAGCAGAGGCGGTCCATGAGCCGGGTACATGACCGCGAGGTCAAGATTCCGAACCGTGCCTAGCGAGCGCAGGTAATCCGCGACGCATCCCGGATATTCGGCAACCCAGGTCGTATCACCCTCACCGAGGAAGAGATCTCCCACGAAGAGCGCGCGACGAGCCGACCATGCGAAGGAGAGATGCTCAGGCGTGTGCCCCGGTGTGTGCAGCGCGACGAGCTCACCAGAATCCGTGGTGACGGTATCGCCGTCGCGGAGGATCTGGTCGACATGCCCGACCCCTTCGGGGCCGTGGATCCTGGCACCAATCATCTCGGCCAGAGTCGGGGCAGCGTCCACGTGGTCACCGTGCCCATGAGTCAGCACGATCGTGACGTCATCGGCGCTCTGGACCCTGGACGCCAAAGCCCGGACGTGGTCTTCCACGTCCGGGCCCGGATCGATTACGGCGATACTGCGTCTTCCAACGAGAAACGTCCGGGTCCCGTCAAGGGTGAACGGTCCGGCGTTGCCCGCGTTCAGAAAGATGGGGTGGGGCGTCAGGAGCCCTCCCGGCGCTCCGCGGCCAGCTGCTCGGCCAGCTTGTCAGCGATCCCGATCAGCGCCACCTCGTCGTCTTCGGTGAACGCGCCCTTCTCCTCGGAGTCGATATCGATCTGGCCGTAGATGTCGTCACCGGCACGGATCAGGACCACGAGCTCCGACTGTACATCCGGCGAACAGGCGAGGTAGCCCTCGTCCGCACTCACGTCCGGAATGTTCAGGTTGGTGCGCTCCTCGATCGCGCGCCCGCAAATCCCGGTCCCGACCGGAATCTTGGCGTGCTCCGTCGGCTCGCCGACATAGTTATGGAGCCAAAGCTCCGGCTCGTCGTTCAGGAGATACACACCGACCCAGTCGAAACGGCTGTCGCTCTTCTCGATCGAGCGTACGGCAGCGCGAAGCAGGGCGTCTGAGAGGTGGCCCTCGTCGCGCATCAGCTGCAGGTCCTTGATGGTCTCAGCGGAATCCAGCATCAAATTGGTGTCCAATCGAAGTGTTCGACTCGAGTCAGCGCGGTCCCGATCAAGCCTTCGGCGTCCACGCATCGTGCGGAACGCCATCCACCCGGTCGGCGGCCCTCCGTGCGAGGGGATCCGCGGTCCCGACCGGTGCGGGCACGAAGGGTAGAGGTACTGCAGAGAGGCGTCAACGTGCCCACTCTGAGTGGCTTACGCGGTCCGACCGACCCGGATCACCGAGGCGTGAAGTCCACGTCCGGCCCAAGCCTTCGCACGAATGCCGCGATGAGCTGAGACGTGTGGAACAGGTCTTCCACGTTCACGATCTCGTTGGGCGAATGCATGTAGCGATTCGGAACAGAGATCAGACCCGTGGGCACGCCGGCTCGCGTCAGATGGATCCCGTCCGCATCCGTCCGGGTGGCCTTTGGAGATGCCTGGATCGTGTAGGGGATCCCTTCCTCTTCCGCCACCTCAGCCAGCATCTCGAACACCGCGTTGTGCGCGGCCGACCCCCGACTCAGCACCGGTCCACCACCCAGGGAGTGTTCCCCCAGCTCCTTCTTGTTGATGTCGGGTACGTCGGTGCTGAAGGTGACATCGACCACGAGGGCAACGTCGGGATCGAGCGAATAGGCGCTCGTTCGCGCTCCGCCCCCCTGGTATCCGATCTCCTCCTGCACCGTGGCGACCGCGCTGGCACTCGCCTTCAGTCCGGCAGTGTTCTCGGCCAGCAGGCGGATCGCCTCGAGCACCACAAATGCGCCGATCCTGTCATCGATAGCCCGACTTGCGATCAGATCACCAGCGAGCCGAACCATGCCCTGGGCGATGACCATCGGATCACCGACGCGGATCCCGAGCGAGTGCACGACATCACGGTCATCGGCACCGACATCCACCCATAGCTGGCGGGTCTTCGAGGACTTCTCCCGCTCCTCGGGCTGGAGCAGATGGATCGCCTTCTTTCCGATCACACCCGGCACGTCACCGTCTCGAGCGAGAATGGTCACCCGCTGCCCCACGAGCACCTGAGGGTCCCAGCCGCCGATTTCGTCGACGTAGAGAAACCCTTCCTCGTCGATGTGGGTTACCTGGAGGCCGATCTCGTCAATGTGGCCTGCCAGCATGACACGAGGCGAGCCGTCAGGCTGCACCGTTGCGAAGGAATTGCCGCTGACGTCAACACGGACATCGGAGGCGAAGGTTGCGGCCTCTTCACGCCACACGCGCGCAGCTCGGACCTCGAATCCTGAGGGTCCGGGGGCATCGAGAAGGCGCTCCAGGAAGCTTATGTCTCGGTTCATCTCGAAAAGCTAGCGTATGGGCGGATCCTCGCGGCAGCCGGGGGCTACTCCTCCGGCTCGACCACGATCCCCTTGGAGGGGTCCATACGAGGCACGCCGGATTCCTGATTGGGGTCGAGGCCCGCCCCAGAGACTCCGCCGGCGCCAAATCCGCCCCCGGCAAACCCTGCGCCACTGAAGCTCCCCATGGTCATCACGCGCACCTGACCCGTGTCGATCTGACGCTCGAGACTGGCCCGCATCCGCCGCTGAATCCACCGCCGGGTGACGGGGAGCAGGAGCGAGAAGCCAACGAAGTCAGTGATGACCCCCGGCGTGAGTAGAAACGCGCCACCGATCAGCACCGAGATCCCGTCGAGGAGTGCCTGCCCGGGGAGTTGACCTGCACCGAGCTCGCTCTGGAACTGCACGAGGACACGGAGACCCTCTGCGCGAGCGAGCCAGGCTCCGGTCACGCCGGTCAGCATGACCAGGCCGAGCGTGGGCAGAAGACCGATGTACTGACCGAGCTCGATCAGGAGCATGAGCTCCACGATGGGCACGACCACGAAGAGAAGCGCCAGGCGACCTATGATGTTCATGCTCCTCCCTACCCCGTGAGTGCCTTCTTAGATTCGGATCGTCGTTCGGCGCTTGGTGTACGCGAATCCTGCGGTACTCCGCGCACCCTGTCCCCTCGTTTTTCGATCCGGCCCCATGGAGCAGACCTACTTCAGAAAGGGATTCGGGCTCAAGAAAGAGCTCAGACCCCTCATCGACGCCGAATATCAGTCGGCCCTCGTGGAGCGTATCCGCTCCCGGGGGTACACAGACGCGTTCGGTGACGTCACGGTCCGTCTCGCCCAGGAGTTCGGCTTTTGTTATGGCGTCGACCGTGCGGTCGACTACGCATACGAAACGGTCCACAAATTCCCGGATCGACCTATCCATCTGGTCGGCGAAATCATCCACAATCCGCACGTGAATCAGCGGATGACGGACATGGGCATCTCGTTCATCTACCCCGACGCCGCCGGGGCATTCGATTTTTCACACCTTACGCCCGAGGACGTCGTCATCCTGCCGGCATTCGGCGTTACGCTGCACGACTTCGAGGACCTCAAGAAGATCGGGTGCATCCTGGTCGACACGACCTGCGGATCTGTGCTGCATGTCTGGAAGCGCGTTGAGAAGTACGCCAAGGACGGCTTTACCGCAGTCATCCATGGCAAGTACACCCATGAGGAGTCACGGGCCACAGCCTCTCAGGTCAACAAGCATGAGGGTGGCACGTACATCATCGTTCGAAACATGAAGGAGGGTGAGCTCCTCTTTGACTATATCGCCAAGCGTCCGGGTCACCTGAGTCGTGAGGCGTTCATCGCGCACTTCGCGCTCAAGGCATCAAACGGGTTCGATCCCGACGTCCACCTCGAGCACATCGGCGTGGCGAACCAGACAACCATGCTTGCCAAGGAGTCTCTAGCGATCGGGTGGAAGGTGCACGAGGCGATGGTTGAACAATTCGGCGAGGAGCACGCATCGACACACTTCCGGTCATTCGGCACGATCTGCTCGGCGACGCAAGAGCGCCAGGATGCGGTCGCCGACATGATGGAGGAGCCACCCGACATCATGCTCGTGATCGGTGGGTACAACTCGTCGAACACCAACCACCTCGCACACCTCTGCCGACAGCACACGACGACGTTTCACGTCGAAGACGCCAAGTGTATTGACGTTGAGGTCGGTATGATCCGCCACAAAGTCGAGCTCGACCCAACGGCTCCTGAGGTGCAGGACATCGACTGGCTTCCCACGGGTCCGTTCTCTCTGGGCATCACCGCCGGAGCGTCTACGCCGAACAACAAAATCGGCGAAGCCCTTCTGCGGGTGCTCAGGATCCGCGGGATCGAGGTCGAGCTCGAGGAGCCTCAGCCCGCCTGACTCGGCTGTGACGAGACGTTGGCACACAAAAAGTGGCCGCGAGCGTGGAGCTCGCGGCCACATTCGTATGCAGACATCGCGTGAAGGTGCTAGAGATCCTTCTCGTGAATCGCTGACCCCAGCGTCTTGAGCAAACCCGCGAGCTGCTCTTGCTCGTCGGATGAGAGGTGACGCGAGAGGTGCTCCACGTAGGACGCGTGACCCGGAAAGACCTCTGCTACCAGATCCCGACCCTCGGGTGTCAGCCGGGCGAGAATGACACGACGATCGTCTGGCCTCCGATACCGGTACACGAGACCCTGATCCTCGAGACGGTCCATGACATACGTCACATTACCGCCGGTTACGAGAAGTTTCTCGGCGAGTTCGCCGAGCGAAAGCGGCCCGAGGTGATACAGCGCCTCGAGCGTACCGAACTGCGGCGTGGTCAGTCCATAGTCCTGCACCTTGGCAGCGATCGCCTTGGCATAGGTTGCATGGCACCGGCCAAGGATGACCCAGAGTCGAAGAGCAACGTCCTGCTCGTCTGTCCACGCCCGCTGCGCTGGCGTATCGAGGGCTTGGACTTCCGTCTTAGCCTGACTCATGACGTGCTTCCTAAATGTGAATGGGTCTTCCCAGGGCAGCCAACGCACCTTCCGAGACACCTTCTGAAAGCGTCGGATGGGGGTGCATCGCCTTCTCCATCTCCTCGACGGTAGCCTCAAGGTGCCGCCCGACCACGAACTCAGCAATGAGTTCGGTCGCGTGCGGACCCACGATGTGTGCTCCGAGGATCTCCGAATACTGCTTGTCACGGATGATCTTCACAAACCCATCCGAGTGCCCGGACGCAACAGCACGACCAATGCCGACCCACGGGAACTTACCCACTTCGATATCGTGTCCCGCTTCTTTCGCCTGTTCTTCAGTCAGTCCTACGGACGCCACTTCGGGATGGCAGTACGTGCAATTCGGAACATTCCCGTAGTCGACTGTGTGGTGACCCTCGCCAGCGATGTGCTCGACGCACACGATGCCTTCATGAGAGGCCTTGTGCGCGAGAAGCTGGTGACCGGCGACATCGCCAATGGCGTACACCCCCGGCACATTCGTCCGCAACTGGTCGTCGACGACGATGAAGCCGCGCTCGTCAACGTTCACGCCGGCTGAAGCCAGGCCCAGGTCCTCCGAATTCGGTACTCGACCTACTGCGGACAGGACGTAGTCGACATCCATCGTCTGCAGCTCGCCCTTCTTGTCCTTGAACGTGACCGTGACGCCATCGGCCTTGATCTCCGCACTCTGGAAGAAAGCACCCGTATGGATATCCATGCCGCGCTTCTTGTAGGTGCGCTGCATGAACTTGGAAATCTCGGCATCCTCCAGCGGAAGAATCCGGTCCATGGCTTCGACGATCGTCACCTTCGTCCCGTACGACTCATAGACGTCAGCGAACTCCATTCCGATCGCACCAGCGCCCACGATGAAGAGGGAGCTCGGCGCCGACGTCTGCATGAGGGCACCGGTCGAAGACCAGATGCGATCCTCGTCGATCTTCAGCACCGGCAGATCGCGAGGCCGCGAACCCGTAGCGAGCATGACGTGTTTCGCAGAGTACGTGGTCTTCGACCCGTCCTTCTCAACCTCCACTTTGCCAGCACCTGCAAGACGACCGAAGCCATCGATGTGCGTCACTTTGTTCTTTTTGAACAGGTGAGCAACACCCTTGGTCATCTGGCTGACGACACGGCGGCTGCGCTCCTGAGCCGGCGCGAGGTCGAATGTCAGGTCCTTCGCCATGACGCCATGCTGTGCACCCGACTTCATGTCGTTGGCCAGCAACGCGCTGGTGAGCATGGCTTTGGTCGGGATACACCCAATATTCAGACAGACGCCACCGAGGTCCTGGTCCTCGACGCACGCCACATTCATGCCAAGCTGCGCCGCGCGGATCGCGCCGACATAGCCACCGGGACCGCTTCCGATAATGATCAGATCGAAGGAGTTTGTGTCAGCCACGCGGGCCTCTCCGTATGGTCAGAATCCCTCAGGATTCCTCAGTTTTCAAAGCATTTCGAGTCCTCGAAGGTAGACGAGGGCCCGAGGCCGGTAAAGACGGACGCCGGGGTGGTTCAGAGAGCGGTCGGGTACCGCTCGTCGATCGTCCGTGAGAGCTTGCAGACATGAGTGGATTGAGGGTGGCATTCGTAGTCCAGGGCGAGGGCCGTGGACACATGACGCAGGCGCTGGCACTCGCGTCCATGCTCCGCGAGGCGGGCCACGAACTCACCCGGGTGATGATCGGCCGCAGCAAACATCGGACGCTTCCCGCTTACTTCACGCAGAGTATCGGCTCCCCCGTGATCGAGTTCGAAGCACCGGTGCAGGTGCCGGACGACGATCGGCGCGGCGTATCCGTGAGTCGCACACTGGGCGATGCGGTTCGTCGGAGCCCCCGTTTTTTCCAGTCCGCCGTCGCAATCGCCGAGAACGTCGACGACGTGGATGTCGTGGTGAACCTGCTGGATCTCATGGCAGGGGTCTCGAGAGGTCTCTTCCCTTCTCAGACACCGGCGCTTGCCGTCGCGCACAACTACCTGTTCCTGCACCCGGAGCTCGCCGATGCTCCGGGACCGGCCCGTCACCGATCCGCGATCCTCGCGTATGCTCGAGCTACAGCGACGCGTACCGACCGGAAGATCGCGCTGTCCTTCACACCACTGCCCTCGCGCCCTGAGCTCAGCCTGGAGGTGGCGCCTCCCCTGCTTCGCCCAGGGCTAGATCGCCTCGAGCCGCAGGATGGGGGCTACCTCCTCGCCTACGCCTTGAACTCTGGATACGGCACCTCTCTCATCGATTGGCAACGGGCCTCGGGCGCCGAAGTCCACTGTTTTGTTGATGGGGGAGCAGCCGTGCTTCCCGAGGCGGGGCCAGGGTTTCACGCTCACGACCTGGACGCAACCTCGTTTCTGGAGCACCTGGCCGGCTGTCGTGCATATGTGGGATCAGCGGGATTCGAGTCTCTGTGTGAGGCCCACTTTCTGGGTAAACCGACACTCGCCGTCCCCACCGAAGGCCAGTTCGAACAGACCCTGAATGCGTGGGACGCAGAGCGCTGCGGGGTGGCCCGCGCTGGTTCATACGACGATGTCGATGACTTCTGGCGTGAGCCGGGTGCCCCGGACCCTGCACAGGTGCAGACATTCAGGGCGTGGGTCTCTCGCGCCGCCGACGTACTCGTCGACGCAGTCGAACGCACGGCCAGATCCTCTTCCAGGTCCAATCGTCAGGGCCCGGCGTCCCTGTCGACGGAGCCGAGCGAATGACGCTCACGATTCGTCAGGTCGATGGACGGCGCGGGACCGCTCACTTCGTGGACGTCACCTGGCGTGTGCGTGAGGCCAGCATCGACGAGAGTGCCGAGAGCTGGGTCCCCCCACTGAGAAGGGTCGTCCGTGATGCCCTGAGCCCGAAGAACCCATTCTACCAGCACGCCGATCGGGCACTCTTCGTGGCGGAACGTGGCGGCAGGGCTGTAGGTCGCGTCGCCGCCATCGAGAACCGCGCTCACAACCGGTATCATGATGACCGCGTCGGCTTTTTCGGCTTCTTCGACGCCGTGGATGACCAAGAGGTCTCAGCCGGCCTCCTTCACCATGCGGAGGGGTGGCTGCGCGATCGAGCTCTCGAACACGCCCGCGGCCCGATCAGCCCCTCGATGAACCACGAGTCCGGACTCCTCGTCGAGGGGTCGGAGTTCCCCCCCGCGATCATGACGCCATGGCATCCGGCCTACTACGGCAGACTGATCGAAGGGGTCGGGTACACTGGTGTGCAGGACCTGCTTGGGTACGACATCACTGCCGGGACCACCCTTGCCGTCCCGGATCGAGTGCGCCGACTGGCCGAGCGGACCGCGCGCACTACGGGTGTGACCTTTCGAACGCTGGACGTCGGCATGCTCGAGCAGGAGGCTCCAAAGATCCTCGACCTGTACTGCGAGGCCTGGGACGGCAACTGGGGGTTCACACCACCCACATGGGACGAGTTCTGGCACACCGCCAAGGATCTGAAGACCGTTTTGCTCCGGGACTTCTCGTTCGTCGCGGAGGCCGACGGAGAGATCATCGGCTTCATGATGATGGTGAGGGACGTCAATCGGGTTCTGAAACACGTACCGTCCGGCCGGCTCTGGCCGACGACCGTGCTGCGACTGGTCAGAGATCTGTCGAAGGTGCAGCGGGGCCGTATCGTCCTGATGGGGCTGCGCTCACAGTACCGGAATCGAGGCCTCTTTCCGCTCTTCGCCTATGAGGCGGCCCGCCGTGCGAAGGAGATCTCCTTCGAAGGTGCAGAAGCATCATGGATCCTCGATGACAACAAGGCGCTCACCGCTCCGATGGCATCGATGGGCATGCAGCCCTACAAGCGCTGGCGGATCTACGAGAAGACGGTGTGAGCCTCGCGCCGCAGGCGATCTGATACAGCCGTTCATGGAAAGAGGGCCGGGTGATCGCTTACCCGGCCCTCCACCGTTCCCATACGCTCCTGCGAGCGCTCATCGAGCTCGCGTTGGTCAGTCCTGCGTAACGGGTCGTCCTCGCGAGTGCATCTTGAACCACTCCCGCAGGAACAGCTGCGAACGAAGGAAGTTCGAAGGCGTGCTCGACGTACCATGCCACTCGTTATTGAAGCGAATCATCGCTGTTTCCACGCCCATCACCTTCAGCGCGGCGTAGTACTCCTCGGTCTGCGGCATCGGGGTCCGGAGATCGTTCACGCCCGTCATGAGCATCGTCGGTGTCGAGACGTTACCGACGTACATCAGCGGCGACCGGCGCAGGTGCTCGCTCGGGTCGTCCCAGGGGAAGTTGTCGAAGTTCTTGTACCAACCGATTCCATCGGTCGTGCCGACGAAAGACAGCCAGTTGGTCACCGGGCAATTCGCCGATGCGGCTGCGAAGCGGTTCGTGTGGCCGACGACCCAGGACGTCAGCACGCCACCGCCGGAGCAGCCGTACACAAACATGTTCTCCTCGTCGATGTAGCCGCGGTCTAGGACCAGATCGACACCAGCCATCAGGTCATCGTAGTCCTTGCCCGGGTATGCGCGCTTAATCGAATTACCGAACGCGCTACCGTAACCGGAGCTGCCCCGGGGGTTGGTATACAGGACCACGTATCCGTTCGCCGCATGCTCCTGCCACGCGAAGTTGAAGCCCACGTTGTACATGCCGTGGGGTCCTCCGTGGATCGACAGCATGAGCGGGTACTTCTTGTTGGGATCGAAGTCGGGTGGGCGGATGATCCAGCCCTGGATGTCGAAGTCCTCGACGGACTTGTACCAGATCTCCTCGACCTCTCCAAGCGCCACACCACCCAACACGTCTTCGTTCACCTGCGTCAACTGGGTCCGCCGGTTGGTGGCATCCAGATCGAACGCCACGATATCGGAGGAGACGTGCGGACTCGTAAACGTGCCGACCGCCCGGCCATTCTCCGTAAAGGAGCTCAGCGCGAGCATGTGGTCACCAGAGGAAATGGTTTCCACGCCTCCGCTGACCGACGCGAAGTGGAGGTTACGCGCGCCCTCGGCACTCACGGTCAGAAAGAGGCCACTGCCATCATGCGCCCATTGCATCCCGTTGATCGAACGATCAAAGCCGCCCGAGATCAGTCGTGGATTGGAGCCGTCACGACCCATCACGTAGATACCGGCGTTGCGGTACGTATCGTCATGCCAGTCGCTGCCGCGATACGCGATCAGGTCACCGGTCGGAGACGGCAGCGGTGAGAAGTCCTGGCCATTACGCGTCGTGAGCTGTCGGATCGCGCCGGACATCACATCCACGGAATAGACCTCGGACTGACGCCACGCGAGCTCGGCGTCGGCCGTTCGCAGAGACGAAAAGAGGAGTTCTTCCCCATCCGGTGTCCATTCGCCGGTCGAATGATTCCAGTCCCCATCCGTCAGCTGGCGGGCGGTCCCACCTTCTGCTGGTACCACGAAGACGTGACGCCATGCACCGTCCACGAATCCGACTCGATCCTGCCGGTAGTCGGCTCTCGTGACCACACGGGGCGACTCGACCCACTCGGCGCCGTCCGGACGTCCCGGTGGATTCACCATGAACGCCGGCTCGGCGTCGACGTTCATCGAGAACGAAAGGTGCTCGCCGTCAGGCGACCATCGGATACCGCTCGGGCTGGACTCCAGGCGCGTGACCTGACTCGTCGCCCCTTCGTCGTCCATCCAGCGGACGAAGATCTGAGTGCCCTCGGGGTCTCCCGAAGAGGTGTAGGCGATGCGCGTGCCATCCGGAGACCAGATGGGACCAGAACCATCCACCAGAAAGCGGTTCTTCGAGCCGTCGGAGTTCATGATCCAGACCGAGGACTCGCGACGGTCGTTCATCTTGTCGACCCATCCACGTGTGTAGACGACCTCGGAGCCGTCCGGCGAGATCTGTGGATTGGAAACGCTCTCCAGATCGAGGTACATCTCGAGATCGATCGTCCGCATCGCCGTGTCCTGCGCGGCAACCGGAGAGGGTGCTGCGCTGAACACGAGAACGGCGGTCAATGCCGCAGCGCTGGAGCGGAGGAAGAGAGTCTTTGCTGACATCACGGGACCTCGTGCTACGGGTAGTCAATCCCCGAAATCGGGAGAGTGAAAGTACGATCGGCTCGGCGGGGCGCCAGATTACACGCCGCTGCGCGGTTCCAGGACCGATATGTCACCGTTCCCGAGTGACCCGACCTCCAGCCAGACATCACCGCTGATCATCGCCCAACGCCACGCAGCGTGGTCATGGTCAGTCGGGAGGAGGTTGTCATGCGGAGCCAGTTCCGGCGTACTGTGTCATCGACGTCACAAAAAAGACCTCTCGAAACGGGACATGAGATGAGCAGTAGAGCTCTGGTGTGGGCAGCGGTCAGGACGGTCCTTGCACCTCCGTCAGCCGCCGATGGTCAGGGTCAATCATGCCAGAAGTGGGCGCGGTAGAGGCGTAGTCGGATCTTGCGATGAGTCGACCGAAAGAGTGGGCCCAAGGCCTCGCGCGTGAGCCGCGCGGCATACTTGTCCTGACGCTGATCGGGGGAGGAGCCGCCGCCATCGGCGGCGTGATCTTTACGGGTCTCGTGATTCTACTCGAATACGGCATGCCGTTCAGCAGAGAAATGCCCCACCTGGTCGCAGGCGTCCTGGGCGAGATCGCCGCGGTTTTCTTCGTCGGCGGCGCGATCATCACCGGTGGCTTCGCCACGCTCCTCTCCGTGATGGGCCGCACGCTCGCACTGCGCAGGCTGAGCGTCGCGCGCGGCGGACGAGGTAATCGCACAGATCGAGAC
>JAKMDG010000239.1 GCA_022428035.1 Longimicrobiales bacterium | reverse complement strand
CCCCAGACCCGCCCAGACGTGAGCCCGCGCATTGAACGTGTTTGTGAATACACCGGCGGGCCCACCATGAATGTGCAGCAGCAGCGGGAGGTCTTCGGAAGCACCCTCCGGCACGGTGAGAATCCCTTCGATCTCGAGCCCGTCACTGCTTTCCCATTGGATCAGCCGTGACTCACCCATGACCAGATCGGTGGCGATCCAGGGGTTGGCGTCTGTCAACTGGCGACCGTCAGCCCCGGTCGTCGCACCGGCCCAGACATCCGGCGCGGTATCCCAGTCCTGAGCCACATACGCCATCATCGAGCGGTCCCTCGAAAACGAGGACGGCGAGAGTGACCCTTCATGCTCGGTGACCTGTTCGACGCGACCGTTGCCGAGGTCCAGGCGGTACAGGTTGTTGTTCGTGCCCTGAAGCCCACTGAACAGGATCGAGGACGCGTCCGGGCTCCACACGAACTGACGGATGTTCCCGTCGAAGGCCCCGGACACCATTTCCTTCTCGCCGGACTCGACATCCATGACCCAGATCTTGTCGAGTCGAAGCTCCCAGTCGCCATCGCTCGGGGCCTCGTACGCGATCCGACGCCCGTCGGGCGCCCAGGTCAGCCGTCCCTCCGGAGCCTGATTCTCGGTCAGCTGGCGAGTGTCTCCAGTGCCGATGTCCAGGAGGTGAATCTCGGAACGGTTGCTCTGATTCCTTCGGTTCTCGGTACGCGATGTGAACACGACCTGCCGCCCGTCCGGCGATATCGAGAACGACCCGATCCGGTTCTCGGATTCCGTAAGCCGAGTCTCCGTTTCGGTAGCGACATCGATCGTCCAGAGATCGTTCCACTGTCCTACCGTCTGACCGTTCGGGCCTTCATCGACGAAGATCGCGTCGCTACCGGCCTTCTGTTCCTTCTCCTCTTCGTCACTGCGCTTGTGACTCGCGACGAAGAAGATCCGAGCGCCGTCATCCGTCCACTGATACGACCCGACCGCAGTCTCATGGTCGCTCAGCTGAACAGCTTCCCCTCCATCGGTACGCATGACAAAGAGCTGACGCTTTTCATCCACGGTTCGGGTGAAGGAGAGCCATTGCCCATCCGGAGAGAACTGAAAAGCGCTTCCACCGTCCTCTCCAATGAACTGCCACGGTTCTTGACTGCCGTCCGCGGGGACCTTCCACCACGTGGTCTTTCGCTCGTTCTCGTCCCAGTCCAGCTCGGACTTCGAGAACAGGACCCAGCTACCGTCCGGAGAGATGGTCGCACCGCCGACCGAGACCATATCGAGCGCGTCGTCGGTGGTCATCGCCCGGCGCTCCTGAGCAGAAAGCGGGGTGACGAACGTGATCAGCACAAAAAGGGTCAATACGTTGCGCACAAAATCCTCCTGAGTCCTTATTCCGGGCCACATCGTCACTCAAGCTTCTACCCGGCACAAGAGGACAGGGAACCCCTCCGACACCGGCGCTACGTGGCTAGCGCAACACGGCTTGAACCGAACTCAACGCTTCAGGAATCCCCGCAACCTGAGAATCTCGTCCACGACGAGCTGTGGTTGGTCGCGTGGGATCAGGTGTCCACTGCGATCGGCCGGGATGTGGCGCGGCACGGCTGCACCCTGAAGGATCTCGGCATGGAGCTGACGGCTCGCTTCGGCGATGAATCGAGCGTCCCACCCCTCGCCCCCGGATCGAAGAGCTGCGGTCAGCACTGTCACGGGGATCCGAGGTGTGCGCAGGCGCCGTAACCGAACGTCGAGCAATGCCTCCCGAATGCCGTCGGAGTTGGGGATTCTGCGCTGTTCGATCCACGCCAGCCGTTCTGGTTCGGGCATACCTGCCTCGAACTGTTCGGGCATGTCTTCATGCGAGGGATCCACGAGAAGGAGGGCACCCAGCTCGCGTGGCCGATCGATCGCGTACATGCGGGCATACAGGCCGCCAAGGCCATGGCCGACAAGCACGTAATCGCGATCGAAGCCGAGCGCACGATGGACATGGCGGAGTTCGTCGAGCAACTCGTACCACCCTCGCTCCGACGGTGGCGGGACACTCTTGCCGCTTCCTCTGCGGTCGTAGGCGCATGCACCGACGTGTTCATCGAGCCGTTCGAGCACGGGGCGCCACGAATCCGAAGTTGAGCCCGCATCGTGAAGAAGCAGAACGTCGCGAGGTCCGTCCGTGCACAAGGCCTGCACCGTGACGTCGCCGATCGTGATCTGGAGTTCATGAACCTCCCGCGGGGAGCCCGGGGAGCCAAGCACCGTCGTGGCCAGCAGCAGCCAGGCGACCGCGATGCTGGTCACACCGCGGACGGTGGGACGATATCGAAGTCGCGTACCTGCTCGATGAGCCGATATCCGATGGTCTGGTAAATTCCGTTCGAAGTCGGGTTGGACATGTCAGTGTACAGGACACAAAAATCGCACCCGCGCTCGAGCATGGTCTGACTGACTTCGGCGACCAGAGCGCTGGCGTGCCCCCGGCGGCGTGCCTCGGGCGGCGTGTACACGTATCCGATTCGAGTACCCGCGCGCGTCCGGCCGTGGGCCACCGCAATGGATACCGGTTCGCCCTCGGCCTCCCACACATGAAGAAGCCCGTGGTGGATCCACGACTCCACGACTGCTCGTGCGGTGGGGAACATGACGCCCGTGTCCTGCGCGAAGCCCTCACCCCATGCGATGGCCAGTTCCAACTCGTCCGGGCGAGCCAGCCTCATCTGGCCAGGGACCCGGTCAGGAGCCTGGACCCGGTCGATGCGGTACACGCCCTGCTGCATACCCGGGCGCCAGCCACCACCCTTCACGGCCACCCACTCCATCGCAAACGCCTCTGCTGACTCCGCAGGACCCAGCACCGCAGGGATCTCCTCGATCCGATCTGCGAACGCGCGAACGAGCGATGGGATCCCAATCGGGGTCACGGAAGTGACAAGTACCTTGTGCGGAGGCGTCCGCAGAGCACAGCCGGCCACGACCCCTCCCTGTTCGACCACCGCCCATAGGGCACCGGGCTCAGCGCGCCCTGTCTCGGCGCGAGCGTACGAGAGGGACAGGAAGAGATTGTTGTGATCCTCACGCTCCAGCAGCCACGCCTCGGCATGCGCAAGAAACGCCTCCGGTCGTTCGTGGATCGTGACCTGACACACGACTCAGGTTGCTCCGTGAACGCCCGCCGGCTGAGCGATATCGCGCTCCGAAGCGACGTGCGTCATGATCTCGATGGCCGCGTCGACATCCGCGTCCGTGAGGTCACGGTGCAGCACCGCACGCATTCCATGCGTGCCATTCGGCAACATGTAGACACCACTCTGGTGACACAGGGTGGCAAACGTTCCCGAATCCATCTGGACTTCAAAGCGGACGATGTTGGACTGAACGCTGTCGAGATCCACACGGAAGCCAGGAGTGTCTGCCAGCGCGCCTGCGAGCCGGCTGGCTCGCTCGACATCCGTACGCAGGTCGGCCCGGTGGTGTTCGATCGCGTGCAGGGCTGCCGCAGCGATCACACCGGCCTGTCGCATGCCGCCACCGAACTGCTGCCTGAAGCGCCGAGCCCGGTCGATGAAGGGTCTTTCCCCGACAAGCGCTGAGCCGATCGGCGCACCCAGACCTTTGCTGAAGCACACATTCACGGTGTCGAACGGCTCGGCGTACTCTCGCTCACTGACGCCAGATGCCGCCGAGGCATGCCAGAGCCGAGCCCCATCCAGGTGTAGCGTCAGTTGGTGTGTACGACCGGTCTCACACACGCCATGCAGCGCGTCGAGCGGCCAGATACACCCGCCGGCGCCGTTGTGCGTGTTCTCAACGCACAGGAGCGTCGGAGGCGAGGGCAGCGTGCTCGGGTTGAACGGATGCGGACGGCCGAGGGTCTCGGTTACCTGCTCGCCCGAGAACACACCGTATACGCCGTCGAGCGGGCGCATGGTGACACCGCTCAACGCCGCGCCTCCTCCCCCCTCGCTTCGCACGATGTGCGCGCCCCGCTCGATGATCACCAGATCACCCGGCTCCGTATGGGTTCGGAGTGCGATCTGGTTGGACATGCTTCCGGTCGGTACCAGGACGGCGGCTTCCTTGCCGAGCAGCTCTGCGACCACCGCCTCGAGCTCGTTCACCGTAGGGTCGTCCGAGTAGACGTCATCCCCCACGACGGCATGAGCCATGACCTCTCTCATGGCCGGTGTCGGCTTCGTGACGGTGTCGCTTCGAAGATCGATCATCAGCTCCTCCATGGTGCGTTCGGGCGGAACCTCCACGGTCCTCGGCACCAGGGCAAGGCGGTAGCCACGCCACAGTTTGCGCGACGCCGAACTTGACGGCGGCGACGCACCCCCACAGATGATGGGACGTCGATTCGCGCCTGGAGTTCCCCAATGCCTCACACCCTCAGACGATCCTCGCTACGAGGGCGACTGATCCGCCTCCCTGTCGTCTGCCTCGCACTCCTCGGCTCGATGGCCTGCGCCGGCGGGGAAGCACCACCGGACCCAGATGCCGAACTTCGCCGCGATCCTCTACTCCGCGCGAACAACTACGCTGAACGGGCACCTGCACGTTTCCAGGTGACGCTCGAGACGTCCGCCGGGACCGTCGTGATCGACGTACACCGGCGCTGGGCACCACTGGGGGCAGATCGCTTCTACAGTCTCGTGAGGGGGGGCTATTACGACGACACGCGTGTCTATCGCATCGTCGATGGGTTCATGGCTCAATTCGGACTGAACGGGAATCCCTACGTGAACCAGGTATGGAAGTCGGAGTTGCTGGTGGATGATCCGGTCGTGGAGAGCAACTCACGCGGGCGGGTCGCCTTCGCCAAGGGGGGGCGTCACACGCGGACGACCGAGGTGTTCATCAGCTACAAGGACAACTCGGCCCTCGACGGCGAAGGCTTCGCGCCCTTCGGCGAGGTCATCGAAGGTATGGACGTGGTCGACGCGTTCTACTCCGACTACGGCGACGGCCCCCCTCGCGGCGACGGGCCGTATCAGGCGATGGCTGCGGCGCGCGGGAATGAATACCTCGACGCCGATTTCCCGGAGCTGACACAGATCATCCGGGCCACGATCACGACCGAAGGCTGACGCAGCTACGGCCCGCCGGTGGATCACCGGCGGGCCGCATGCGTGGACCCTCGTCTTCGATCATCTGGGTCCGATCAGGCACCACCACCGGCTGAAGCCATCTCTCCCGTGGTGGCCGGCTGCTGCATGAGCGCGTTGAAGAGAAACTTGTAGGTCCCATGCGTCTGCGCCCGGTGCTGCGCCCGGAACCCAAGCATGAGGACGGTGCCCTCGCCCCTGTTCACCACGGCGATCGCCGCCTTCTCTGCAATGGCTTGTTCACCCAGGAGCCAGCCACTCTCCAGGATGTCGCGCTGCGGGTACGTCGCCAGTCGATGCACATCAGAGCTCTGCGCGCCGGAACGGGTCTCGTACACCTGGCCCCCGGCAAGGAAGGCCGCGAGCGCTCGGTCCGGCATGCCGAAGGCGAGCGGGTGCGTGTTATCGACGTCGATCCGTAACGTGGCGCCTGGTGCCCAGAACTCGTTCCCCCAGACACCGTCTATCGCGTTGCGAACCGGCAGGTCGAGCTCCTCCAGTGCGAACTCTCCAGCCTGGGAGAAGGTCACCAGCATCCCGCCGTTCTCGACGAAGGCGTCGAGCGCCTGAACACCGGCCTCTCCGAACCCGCTTCGGTACGCAGGCGGGGCTGCCTCAGGATCCTGACGCCCATCGACCATCATGTCGCGCGAATCGTTGGGCAGGACGATCACGTCCCAGCGCTCATGCAGATCCCCACGCAGGATCTCCTCGTCCATGATCGTCGAGTACGCGAACTCGAAATCCTCGAGAAGCCAACGGGTCCACCCTTCATCCATGTTACCACCGTAGTGGCGCTGGAAGAGGCCGATCCGCTGCTGCGTGATCGGGTAGGTGCCCGCCGTGGGAGTGCTGGAAAGCGGAGTGAAATCGACGCCGGTCTCTTCGGCGATCTCACGAACAACCGCCATGTCGGTGCCTGTTCCGACCAGGAAGTCACCCGTCCGGAAGCCATCGCCGTTCGCATTCGCCCGACTCACGCTCGCGCCCGCGGTGAAGAGCCTGTTTACCGCCTCGAACGCGTCGTTCAACCGACCGTCGAGGACATAACCACCGGCCCCTTCGGATACCGTGCCGCTCGAGTCGATCTCACGCGTGACGCGCGTAAGAGCCGCCACGACCGATGACTCCACGGGATCAACGCGGACGCCCATGAACTCGGAGATGTTGTCCGTGGTCATGTCGTATGGACGGATCGGGTTGCCGTCGCGATCGCGGGTGTAGGTGTTGTCCGGGTAGTACGTCTTTCCGAGCAGCCAGCGAATGACACCACGCTTCGGCTGCGCCATCGATACCACGTAGCTGCCCGCGCCATAGACGCGGCCTTCGTGCTCAAACTGCCCCGCCGAGCGCTCGATCGTGATCCCCTGCAGGTACAGCTTGTTCATCATCTTCTGCATGGTGAGCGGATCGTGCTGCTCCGCGGGGATGATGAACGCTTTGGTCTCTCCCTCCTCTCCACGACGCGTCTGACGGCTGGCCTTATTGTACGCATTCCGCAGCACCATCTCGCGGTTCTTCGCTGCAATCTCCAGCGGCGAGAAGGTCGCGACGATCTGACGGTCGACGATGTCCCGCACGCGCCACCATCCTCCCATCCACGGATTCGGGAACGTGGTCTGCTCCTCGTATTCCGGGAGCTGGCGTGAGCCACCCAGCTGGTCAGGGTGTACGTACAACGGCGTCGCAAGGCGGGCGCTGGCCGCTTCGGTCAGCATGCCCGCGATATTGTGGAAGGGCGTGATCCAGTGGAAGCCGAAGTGCCCCCAGCCCGAGTAGATGGCTGCGCCAATAGCACCCTCGAGCTCGTACTCGTCCATCTTGTACGCCATATGCGCTCCATACCACGCCATCTCACGCCATACGAGCGGATCACCGTCCGGGCGAATCGGCTCGGCGTACGGCGGCAGCGAGATCCGCGCCGTATACGCGCCCATCTGGTGATGGTCGATGAACGCCTGCGGGATCCAGTCGCGGAACATGATCTGCGCCACGTACTGTGACTCGACCGTGTTCTGCATGAAGGCGTCACGATTGTTGTCGTGACCTATGTAATGGTGGTAGAGCTCGGGGAGACCCACGGCCTCGTACTCGGTCCCGACCCACTCGTCGTACCAATCCGTGACGATGTTGATGCCGTCCGGGTTCATGCCGGGGACCAGGATCGATACGGTCTCATCGAGAATCAGATTGATCTCGTCGTCGTCCCGGGTCGCGATCAGATACATGATCTCGGCGGCCGACTGACTCGCCGCGACCTCGGTCGAGTGCAGTGCGTACGACTGCACGAAGACGACCTTCCCGTTCTCGATTGCGTCGTCGATCTGAGCCTGCGTGTGCCCGCGCGGATCGGAGAGGATGTCGTTCATCCTCTGGATCTGATCGAGGTTGGCCAGGTTCTCGGGTGACGATGCGTAGATCACGAGGAACGGATTGCCGAGCGTGGACTGCCCGACCTCCTCGACGATGAGTCGATCACTCGCAGCGCCGAGAAGCTGGTAATACTCGACCAGCCGGTCCCAGCGAGCGAGCTGTCGATCCGCACCCATAGGGTGGCCGAAGAACTCCTCGGGTGATGGGATGGCGCCCGTGGCCGCCATGTCCTGAGCGTGGATCACAGCCGGAGCTGCAAGCAGGGCAAGCGCAGCCCAGAGCACACCTGACCGAACACGGGTCAGGGGTCGATTATCGTTCGAGGCAAACATCATCAATATCTCCGAGAGATCACGAACACAGAGCAGAGAGCCTAGAGGGGCGTTCGAGGCCGGACAAGCGGCTCGTGCCTTTGTGTTCCGTAGAGGCACGCTACCCAGACTCCGTGGGAGGGGTCGACGGATGCTCAGTAGTGGCCGAGCATGACGCCAGGTCCCAGTGCGCCGATCAGCAGCACGGCGAACAGCACACCCGTCATAAGCATCGGAACGCTTCGGGCGACCTGGAGTGGTGGTCCGGGAACCGGTCGCTCCTCGATCATCACCGGTGCGACCATCATGGGGACAGTCATGACACCGAACCCGATGAACGCGGCAAAGAACCCGGCGACGCCACCCAGGAGGGTCGGGTCCGGCAGCACCTGACCCGTGTGGGTCAGCAT
>JAKMDG010000234.1 GCA_022428035.1 Longimicrobiales bacterium | reverse complement strand
GCCTGGTACGCAGCTGCCCGCCGGAGAAGGAAGTCCTCCGGTGACGTGTCGTTATCGGGGAAGCGTCCGGCGTAGTTGTTCTCGACCTCGTGGTCGTCGGTTGACGCGACCCAGGGCGCCGCGTGGTGTGCCGCCTGGAGGTCAGGGTCCAATCGGTATGTCGTGTAGCGAGCCCGGTATTGATCAAGCGTGAGTGGCTCTGGACCCTCGTGGCTGCGCACCCATCGATCTGTAGCGGCCCCCTCGTAGATGTAGTCCCCAAGATGCACGATCAGATCGACGTCTTCTCCGGCGAGATGCCGCAGCGCGGTGAAGTACCCCTGCTCGTAGTGCTGACACGAGGCCAGGGCGAAGTCGAAGCCGCGGACGTCCGCGTCGAGCGCAGGAAGCGTTTTGGTTCGTCCGACCGGACTCGTCGCCCCGCCCGAGTGAAGCCGGTAGAAATACTCCGTACCCGATTCGAGTCCGGCGGCTTCGATGTGCACGGAGTGACCCAGCTCGGGAAGCGCGTCCGCCCGGCCGGACCGAACGATCTGCCGGAATGAGTCGTCCGCGGCGATTTCCCAGCTGACGTCGACGGGTAACTGGGAGGCACCGGCGTCTCGCACGACCGACGCGTCGAGCCGACCCCAGAGCACCACGCCGTCCGGCGAGGGATCCCCTGATGCGACACCGAACGTGAATGGCTCCGCCGTGAAGCGAAGGGAACGTCCGCGGCACCCCGGGAGACCTCCCAGCGCGATCACTCCGGCTGCGCCGGACCCGATCCGCACGAAGTCGCGGCGAGTCAGGCGGCGGCCGAAGAGATCGAACCAGTACAGGGGTGTGGTCTTGGCCGTGGGTTCAGACATGCGTCCACCATTCACGGCTGGCGTGTGTTCCTTCCACGCGTATGAATCCAACCGCATCCAGATGCCGAAGCACCGCCTTTCGAGTCGTCACCACGGCAGGCACCGACATCGGGGTGCCGACCGCGACGCCGAGGGCGAGCATTCGCCATACGCCGAGGGCATCGACCGGGCCGGCCACGAGGGTGCGTACCAGTGCGAACGCGGTGAGCGGCGCGAGTCCTGGGCCGACGAACGACATGATCGCGAGGTTCATCTTGGGAAGGTAGGTCGGGCTGGCGATGGAGCCCAGACAGGTCGATGGTGTTCTGATCTACGTTGCGACGCAATTCGACGTAGCCCCCACGCCCACTATCCAGCCCTGCGCGAGATGTCTCCGATTCGCCTCGAGATCTTCAGTGATTACACCTGCCCGTGGTGCTATGTGGGGTGGGCAAGACTCGAGAAAGCCTTGGAGCAACTGCCTCGTGATCTTGCGGTGGAGGTCGAGTGGCGGCCGTTCGAAATCCACCCGGAGGTGCCGCAGGAGGGTATGCCCGTCGAGGAGCTCGGGTATCCGGCGGACGTCTGGGCGCGCATGCAGGATGCGCTTCGGGCGAATGCGGGAGCCGAGGGGCTGGAGGTTGGAAATCGTCCGAAAGTCTCGAATACGCACCGCGCCCTCCTGGCCGGGGCATGGGCTCAAGTCGAGCAACGAGGAGCGTTCCCGGCGTTCCACGAGCGACTCTTCGTCGGCTACTTCGCCGAGGGGCGGGACCTTGGTGACCCTGCCGTGGTCGATGACCTTGCCGCTTCTGCAGGGATCGACGTCGAAGCGATGCGAATGGCCATCGATCGTGGTGCCTGGGCAGCGGCTCTTGCCCAGACCACCGTGGATGCTCGGGCGATGGGTATCACCGGGGCTCCGACCTTTGTCTTCGACCGCCGTTTTGCGACATCCGGAGCGCAGCCGGTCGATGTGCTCCTCCGGGCGTTCGAGGCAGCCGCCGAGGAGAGCACACTTGGCCCTCCTACGTAAACCTCCGAGTCGACTACGTCATTCAACGGAGAGGGCGTAACGAGCGGTTCCCGTAACGTTGGCGTGCAGGCCCACTCCAACCCGTCGGATCATGCGGAACGTCACGCCCCTGGTCGCGCTCGCCGCCCTCTGGCTCCTTCCTCACGCGCAGTCTCCCGCAGGTGCCCAGGAGATCTCTTCGCCCGTGGCTCCTCAGGAGGACACCCCAGCCTCGAATGATCGGGGTGTCGTTGTCGCCTTCTCCGGCGGGGCAGCGAGCGTAGGCATTGCAGCCGGACTGTCCGTGTGGGCCAACGTCGGGAGCGAGGTCGATATCCTCGTGAGAATTACGGAGACATCAGAGTTCACACTCTTCTCTCCCAGTGACGTGGTGAATGATTTTGCCATCCTCGTCGGGACACGCAGGGGTACCGGGAAGACGTGGGCCGGGGCCGCCGCCGGCCTCGCCTGGGTCCAGTCCCTCGAGCACGGAGATGGCGTCAACTGCGCGTGGTTCTCTTGTGACTACAACGAGACGGAAGAATCCACCATCGGACTGGCCATCCAGGGAGATGCGGTCTGGGCCATCGGTCGGTCATTCGGCCTCGGGCTGACTGCGTTCGGCAACCTGAATCCTTCGCGATCCTTCGCAGGCCTCAACGTCGGCGTTTATCTGGGCCGGCAGCGCTGAGGGTGCTGGTCCCTAGGACACGGGTCGCCCCGGCCAGTCCCCCCGCTGGACGATGACCGTACCGTCACTCACCACCATCAGCACATCCTGCACCACGCCGATGTCGTCGAGCGGATTCCGTTCGAGCACGATGAGGTCGGCCTCATAGCCGGGCTCGAGACGCCCTGCGCGGTCGTCCATGCCAAAGAGCTCGGCGGCGGTGGTCGTCGCTGCCTGGAGCGCCTCATGGGGTGACATGCCGATCTCGACCAGCTCGAGCAACTCATGGGCCAGCGTCGTCGTGCTGTTCGGACCGTACCCCGTATCCGTAGCTGCGACGATCCTCACACCGAGTTCGTGCGCCATGCCCGCCATCTCCTGCACGCGTGGCAGCATGTGGCGGCCACGGATGTTGAGTACGGCGTTGTCGTAGTCTCCGCCGGCGATGGTCAGATCGCGCACGATCGCAATGGTGGGGACGAGGTAGGTCCCGAGGTCCGCCATCATGCGCAGCGTCGTCTCGCTGAGGTAGGTGCCGTGCTCAATGCTCCGAACCCCTGCGGTGACTGCTGCTCGACCACCGACGTCGCCGTGTGCGTGAGCCGAGACGCTGATCCCCGCACGTTCAGCTTCTTCGACCATGACGCCGATTTCGACTTCGTCGAACAGCTGCTTGCGTGGATCCGTGTTCGGCAGGCCAGCCCGCTCCGTGGCATTGGTCTTCACGAAATCGACACCCTGTGAGACGAGTGCTCGGGCGACTGAACGCACGGCAGTGGTGCCCGTCACCCCACCCCCGTCCAGACCTCCGAGCTCCGGGTGATCCTGAAAGAACTCCTCGGCCATCTGAGGTCGGATGTGGTAACCGGCCGCCAGATACTCCGGTGTCTCGACGTGTCCTGCCCGTTGCAGTTCCCGCATGCCGACGTCGGCATAATGGCTCGCACCCATGCTGCGCATGGTGGTCACGCCGCTGAGAAGTGCACGGCGAGCATCGGCTGCGGAGCCGACGTGCACGTGGGCGTCCATCAGCCCGGGCGCGAGGTACCGCCCCGCCAGGTCGACGACGCGCACACCATCGGGACCGTCGCCGCCATGTGCATCGATGGAGGCGATGGCCCCGCCGCGCACGACAACGGTCGCATTCGCGGTGACAGTACCATCGACCACGTCGATGACGTTCGCGTTCCGCAGGACGAGGTCCTGCGCAAGAATCGAAGAGGTGACGAGAGCGCTCGCCGCGAGGGCGAGCAGGGTTGAGCGGATCAAGCGAGCCTCCGGATGGGGTGGTACGGAGACGATATCCTGCCGTACGGCCTCCGACTACCCGGCGTTCAACGCAGGTCGGTCCTCGAACTCCGCTTCGGTCGCCGCAACGTTCCTGCGAACCTCCATGACGGTGTCGGGTGTGACCGAGATCGACGTGATCCCGCAACCAACGAGGAAGCGTGGGACCTCGTCCGGATAGTCCGACGGCGCCTGTCCACAGATCCCGATCTCGAGGTCTCGGGCTTTGAACGCGCTCACCGCGTGCGCGATCATCGCCTTCACTGCCGGTGAACGAGCATCGACCGGCGTCTCGTATCGCTCGAGGTCGTCGCGGGACACGGCATACACGGTCTGTACCAGATCGTTGGAGCCGATCGATCCCCCCGTCAGCTGCATCTTCTCAATGAAGGTGCTCGCTTCGATCACGTTCGACGGGAGTTCGACCATCAGGTAGAGGGGTACGCCCGCCTGGGGTGAAAGCCCGTGCTGATCGAGCAGGCCCACGACCTTTTCTCCTTCCTCCGGCGTCCGGCAGAAGGGGACCATGAGCTGCAGGTTATCGAGCCCGAGCGTCTGGCGGACGATCCGGAGCGCTTCACACTCCATGTCGAACGCATCGGAGAATTGCGCGTCGACGTAACGTGAGGCCCCACGCCATGCGATCATCGGGTTCTCTTCCTGAGGTTCGAAGATCCGGCCGCCCATGAGCTCCCGATATTCGTTCGACTTCAGATCAGAGAGGCGAACAAGGACGGGGCGGGGGTAGAACGCGGCGCAAATCAGTCCCACGCCGTAGGCGACCTGGTCTACGAAGAACTGGCGACGGTCACCGTAGCCCGGCGTCCTTCGTTCGATCGCACCGAGCAGGGTGACGAGCTCGTGTGGATCTTCCGCTTCGAGTCGCTCACGGAAGGGTTCAAGAGCCGGAGCGAGCGTGCCATCCGCGGTGAAGTCGCGGAGCTCGTCGAAGTAGGCCAGAGCGAGGGGGTGGATACCAACCTGAGCCGTGAGAATGAACTCGAGACGCGCCAGGCCCACTCCGTCCGATGGTAACATCGCGTCCTGGAGGGCCTTTCCGGGGAAGCCCACGTTGAGCTTCACGCCCGTCTCTGTTTCCAGATGCTCATCGGCTTCGATCTCCACGATCTCGAACGGCTGGATCCCGTCGAAGACCAGGCCCTCGTCACCCTCGGCACAGGTCCCGGTCACCTCATGAAGAGGCGTGAGGATCTTGGTCGCATCCGCGCATCCGACGATCGCAGGGATCCCGAACTCCCGGGCAACGATCGCCGCGTGGGACGTCCGACCGCCCTTCTCGGTGACGATCAGGGAAGCCTCTTTCATCAGGGGCTCCCAGTCCGGAGTCGTCATCTCGGTGACGAGGACATCACCTCGGTCGAACACTCGTTCTGCGACCGGGATATCTTCCAGGCGTTCTCCGGCAGCCAGGCGGTTACGCATCTGTCGTTTCCGGATGATGACCTCTTCGTAGTCGTCGTAGACGCGTACTCGGCCACTACCGATGCGGCTTCCGACCGCATGTCCGCGGACAAGCACCCTACCGTTGTTGATCAATCCCTCGACGACGGAAGGCGCCATGCGGAACCGCTGGTAGGTCGATCCCTCTGGAGCGTTCGCGTGCACGGTCTCCGGTCTCGCCTGCACGATATACAGCTCTCCGCTGTAGCCGTCCTTCGCCCATTCGATGTCGACCGGGCGGCGATAGTGCTCTTCAATCGTGAGCGCCATACGCGCGAGTTCGAGGGCCTCCTCTCGTGACAAGGACCACTGGCGTTGACGGGCCGCCTGTACGTCGACGCTTTCCGTCGTTGTCCCGCCCTGCGAGGAGTAGACGAGCTTCTGGTCTTTGGCTCCCAGTTGCCGGTGCACTACGGACGGACGGCCGCGGCGGACGCCCTCCTTCCAGACCACGAAGGTGTCGGGCGAGACACTGCGCTGGACCACCAGCTCTCCCAGACCATAGGCGGACGTGATGTGGATGACATTCCGGTTGCCGGAGTCGGGGTCGAGTGTGAAGAGCACGCCCGAGGTGGCGATGTCGGAGCGGACCATCTTCATCACGACGACGCCGAGGCGGCACTCCATCGGGTCCATGTCACGCTCGAGCTGATAGCCGATCGCGCGCTCAGTGAACGCTGATGCGCAGCACTTGCGCCAGGCGTCGACGACGCCGTCTTCGCCTCGCACGTTCAGGTATGACTCATACTGACCCGCGAACGACGCCATCTCGGAGTCCTCACAGGTCGCTGAGGACCGGACCGCCAGATCCACGTCGCCGACGTAGTGATCGGCAAGGCGCTTGTAGGCGATGCGGAGCGATCGATCGACATCGATGGGCACCGGAGTGGATCGGACGAGCCCGCGCGCCAGTGCGGCTCGTGCATGAAGATCGACCGGGTCGTCTGGATCACCGGAAGTGAAGAGAGTTTCCAGGGCCTCCCGCAGCGTGGCGGCTCGCAGTACATCGGCCTCCAGGTGACGAGCCTCGTCGGTATACGCAGCCCACGCCTCCAGCACGACGGGGGCGTCCAGAAAGCGTTCGTAGGCCGAGACTGTCGTGGCGAATCCGTTGGGAATGCGCACTCCTTTCTGCGTCAGCGCGCCGAACATCTCGCCGAGTGAAGCAGCTTTGCCACCTACCGACAACACGTCTCGAGCGTTCACATCCTCGAACCATCGGACGAAGACGTCTACGGGATCCGATTCCGAGTAGCGGTAAAAATAGGGTGTGTGTGTCGCTGGCGCGGTCTTCGCCATGACGGAGCTCCGGGTGCGGGGGCGGCCTGCTTACCCC
>JAKMDG010000214.1 GCA_022428035.1 Longimicrobiales bacterium | reverse complement strand
GAGTAGCGTTCGGGACTGGCGCGTCGGACGAACACGTCGGGTGATACCCGTGTATCCTTCTCCATGAACGCTCGCGCTCTTCTTTTCGTTGCGCTCTACATCGGCGCCGGTTCGCCCGGGCTCTCGGCCCAGGGCGTCGTTGTAGACGAAGGCACCTTCGCTGTGAGCATCGGAGGTGTGCCCTCGGGCACCGAGGAGTTCGTCATTCGTCGACCTGGGGTTGGACGAGAGGATGCGCTGTTTGCCAACGGCGTTGTGACCCTGACCCTCCCGGAAGGACGCCAGGAGATGCGGCCCCTTCTCCACGCGATGCCGCCAGACGGCGTAGCGATGCGATACCAGATCTCCGCCACAGGCTTCGACGCCATCGAAGTGCAGGTCGCTCGTTCCGGTCGTCGGTACCTCGCAACGATCCGCTCGGATGTCGGAGCTGAAGATCGTGAATTCCAGGCTCATGGAGACACTCGAGTTCTCGAGCGTCATGTGGCACACCACTACTATTTTCTGCGAGATCTTCGTGCCGACCGGCCCGTGCATACGCTGGAGCCGCGCACAGGAAGCCAGGGGCTGATCACGGCCGGCGAGGCGATTCAGGTAACGATCCGCCTGGGCCTCAACCAGGTCCAGGCGAGACGAGTCCCCTTCACCACGGGCACTGGTGAGACGCGGACTGCGTGGTACGACCGCCAGGGGCGTGTCTTGAGGGTCGAAGTTCCGGCACTTCGTTTCGTCGCCGAACGCACAGACCTGGTAGGGTAACGCGCGAGCTTCGTTACCTTCTGGGGTCGCGCAACATGGGGGGTCGGTGAGGGTCCGGAGACTCTGGATCGTATCCGGTTCTGAATGCGGGACGGGAGGTCGAGCAACCCCGGAAACTTCGCGATTCCGCGGGGCGTAAGGATGACCGTCCGTTTCTGCTGCCTGCTTATGAGTACGAGGTCCGCGAGGATGAAAAATCGCCTCCGTCCGCTGGTCTTTTCCTTCGCTCTCCTGGCGCCCTCGCTCGTGTCGGCTCAGGAGCGCGTCCCGGCCCAGCTTTCTCTTGGCGAAGCGATTGAAATCGCTCGCTCCTTGAACCCCGGGTTCCTGCAGACCCGTAACGACGAAATGCTCGCGGACTGGAACGTCCGGCAGGCATGGGGACAGCTGCTCCCGAGCGCCAGCGCGAACGGAGGTCTCAGCTGGCAGGGTTCCGGTGAGACTCAGCTCCCCGGTAGCCTGACACTTGGTGATCTGGGCTTCAGCGACCAACCCTCGTATTACGGGTCCAGCTACTCGCTCGGGCTCAACTACTCTTTGAACTGGGCGACCGTCCTCGGGCCGA
Organism: Longimicrobiales bacterium; assembly: GCA_022428035.1. Lineage (GTDB taxonomy): Bacteria > Gemmatimonadota > Gemmatimonadetes > Longimicrobiales > Gaopeijiaceae > UBA2589. The sequence continues at coordinate 1,970 of JAKMDG010000214.1, read as the reverse complement.
AGCAGTCCAAGGCCGAGCGACGCTCCACTCTGGCCGGCATCGGCGCCGCCGAGTCGAACCTGGTCCAGCAGGTGACCACCGCGTATGTGGAGCTCCTGAGGCAGGTGGACGCGGTTCGGATCGCGGAGCAGCAGCTCGAAAATGCGCAGTTCAATCTCCGGCTTGCTCAGGGTCAGCTCGAGGTTGGGCAAGTCACACCCATCGACGTGGGACAAGCCGAGGTCCAGGTCGGTCGTTCTGAAGTGATCGTGCTGCAAACGCGTAACCGAATGACAACGTCGCGAATGCGTCTCCTGCAGCTCCTCGGCCTTTCCGTCGACCAACAGTTCGACCCAACCACAGGGTTCGAGTTGACTGAACCGACATGGGAGCTGGAGCAACTCTCGGCTATGGCCGCTGGTGGCAACCCGGAACTTCAGCGTCGACGGTCTTCCTGGGAGGCCGCCGACATCGGGGTCAGTTCGGCGTGGTCGCAGTATATGCCCACGCTGAACCTGTCCACCGGGTGGAGCGGGTTTACCCGCGAGGCCAGTAGCACGGACTTCCAGATCGCCCAGGCCGAAGGGCAGATCCAGTCGGCGGTCGCTCAATGCTTCTTCACTAATGACCTGTACGCTCGGCTTGCGAACCCACTGCCCTCGCAGGACTGCAGTCAGTTCACGTTCTCCGATGCAGACCGGAACGCCATCATCGCGGGGAACGATCAATTTCCATTCAACTTTGTCGGCTCCCCGCCGAGCTTCCGGATGACGGTGAGCATCCCGATCTTCTCGGGGCTGAGCCGGCAGCGGAACGTGGAGGCGGCCCGTCTGCAACGTGATGACTTCTCGCAACAGATCCGTGAACAGGAGCTCCAGGTTCAGGCCGATCTCGCGATCGGACTCGCGAATGTTCGGACGGCCTATCAGAGCGCGCTTCTCGAAGAGCGAAATCGGGAGCTGGCCGAGCAGCAACTGAATCTGGCTCGCGAACGTTACCAGCTCGGCGCGATCACCTTCGTGGAGCTCGTCGACGCTCAGACGCTCTTCGCCCAGGCGGATGCGGATCGCACCGTAGCCGTATTCGCGTACCACGACGCTGTCACGAATCTCGAGGCGCTCGTCGGCGCTTCTCTCCGCTCTCAAAACTGACGCGAACTCATGGAGAACCGTACCAAACTCATTATCGGCATCGTCGTCATCGCGGTGCTCGGCTCAGCGGCCGTCCTGTCTGTGTCGCGTGGACGCGAAGGTGGCATCGAGGTCCGCACCGAGGCGATCGAGGCCCGAGATCTCGTTGAGATCGTGACGGCAAGTGGTAACATTCGCGCTCGCCGTACGATTGACATCTCCTCGGATGTCTCCGCCAGGGTTTCCCAGCTGCTGATCGACGAGGGGGACGACGTCGTGGCAGGGCAGACGCTGTTGCGTCTCGAGCCCGACCAGTACCGGGCCGCCCTTTCCCGGGCGGAAGCTCAGCTGGCTCAGGCGGAAGCCCAGGGGGCGCAACAGACGGCGAATCTGACTCAGGCGGCAAGAGACCGTGACCGCCTCGTTCAACTCCGTGCACGCGACTCGATCCTTGTCAGCCGACAGCAGCTCGACGACGCCGAGACACGTGTCGAGGTCCAGGAGGCACTACTCCAGTCCGCACGTTTCGGGGTCTCCCAGGCGGAGGCCGGGGTCGAGGAAAACGAGGACCGGCTGTCCAAAACGATCTTCGTGGCTCCCATGGCCGGCAAGGTGACCCGTCTCAATGTCGAGGAAGGCGAGACGGTCATCATCGGAACCATGAACAACCCGGGCTCGCTCGTCCTCACGATCTCCGACCTCTCGGTGATCGAGGTCGTCCTTCAGGTAGACGAGACAGAGGTCTCCGAGATCGCCGTGGGGGACAGTGCGTCGATCCGCATCGACGCATTCCCGGACCAGACCTTCTCCGGGCGCGTTACCGAGATTGGCAATTCGGCCATCAATCCACCGAGTCAGCAG
>JAKMDG010000203.1 GCA_022428035.1 Longimicrobiales bacterium | reverse complement strand
GTGCTGAGAGGACTGGGGGGGCTTCCGGTCTATCGGAAGCAGGACTATCCCGACCAGATGCACATGAATGCCCGCACGTTCGATGCCGCGATTGAGGCTCTTACGGGCGGCGAAGCTGTCCAGATCTATCCGGAGGGTCGGAGTCACTCCGAGCCCAGCATGTCAGAGCTGCGCACTGGAGCCGCCAGGATCGCGCTCATGACGGAGGATCGGGCGGGGTGGACGCTTGGGGTGAAGGTGCAGCCCGTCGGCCTCACGTATGAGCAGAAGCCTTTCTTCCGAGGGCGCGGTGTGGCGGCCTACGGAGAGCCCATCGAGGTTGCTTCCTACCGTGAGCAATACGAGCAGGACGAACGGGCTACCGCCCGAAGCCTGACGGACGACATCCGGCAGGCCCTGCTGCAGGTGACGCTTCAGGTCGAGACGACCGAGGATCGCGAGCTGGTGAATCTGGCGGAGCGGATCTGGGTTCGAGAGAGGGGTGAGGCCCGACCGCGAGAGCGTCAGAAGCTGTCCGTGCGTCTCCCACGCATGAGAGCGTTCGCCCTTGCCTATGCTCGGCTTCGAGCGGAAGATGCCGAGCGTGCGCAGGAGCTTCGCGCCGGAGTTCGACGATACCAGCGGATGGTTACGGCGCTGGGCGTTCGTGAGGGTGATGTCCCCCGCCGATACCGACCAAGCGTCGTAGCCAGATACGCGATCGGCCAGCTGCTCATGCTGCTTCTCGTATTGCCGGCTGCCATTGTCGGCGCGTTCTTGTGGGCGCCTCCCTATGTGCTGACTCGATTCGTGGCACCACGTTTTCGGCCCAAGCATGACCAGTTGGCCACGTACAAGCTGGCGGTCGGATTCTTTGCGTTCCCGTCCTGGCTCGGCATGGCGTGGGTCGCTTCGTTTTTGACCACGGGAATGACCGGGTCATTGCTCGTCGCGATGGGAGCCCCGATCCTGGGGTTCGCTGCGATCGCGTGGCGTGCGCGGCAGGCCGCGGTTCGGGAAGACGTTCGAGTGTTTCTGCGTGTGCGCGGGCAACCTGACACTCACGATCGGCTCGGAGAGCTTCGCGCCGAACTCGTCCAGAGCTTCGATGACATCGCCCGACGCTGGTCGGACGACGGGGACACGGGAACCACAGACCCTACGTCCTGATTGGGACGGTGACGGACGACCTGCTGGGGAAAAGCCATGACTCCGACCTCTCTCGTGATCTGCCATCCTCGGATTACACGTGTGGCGGCCCTGACCGCCATCGTCGGGGCTGCTGCTGCGTGTTCCGACTCGAACGGTGGTGGATTCACCACACCGGTCACGGAAATCTCGTGCAATCTCGATCGAAGCTTGCTCATCACGAACCTGGCGCCCAACGCAATTCCTGCGATCAACAACCCTCAGATGGTGCTTCCAGATGACCCGGAAGCGTCCTACCTGAGGCCCGAGGATCGGGTGCTTGGTGTGGTGATCAACGGCGAGGCGCGCGCGTATCCGCACAACATTCTCTGGCACCACGAGATCATCAACGACGAAGTCGCGGGGGAGCGGATCTCGGTGACGTTCTGTCCACTCACCGGCTCTGGCCTGGCCTTCCGCCCCAGCATCGGTGCCCGTGAGCTGGATCTCGGCGTATCGGGTCTGCTGTTCGCGAACAATCTGGTGATGTACGACAGGACGGACGGGGAGGTCTACGGTCCGCAGCTTGCGGTGCTGGGCGTGTGCGAGAGCTTCGTCGGGAATACGCTGGAGCTCTATCCCGTGCAGGAGATGAGCTGGGAACGCTGGCAGGAGCTGTATCCCGATACGCGTGTGGTCACCGGGGAGACCGGCTTTGACCGCAACTATCAGTTCTACCCGTATCGCGACTACAACGTCATCGACAATCCAGAACTCATCGTCCCTATGACCGTTAATAACTCCCGTGGCCTGAAAGAGCGCGTCCTCGCGATCAGGAACGGGGATGGCGGGCGTGGCTACCCGTTCCTCGAGCTCGCCGAAATCGGCTTCTATGCGGCCATCAACGAGATCGTGACAGGCATCCCGACGGCGATCTTCTATGACGGTCGTAGCGGCAAGGCCGCGCTTGCGTTCGATGCTCGTGTGAGTGGACAGACGTTGACCTTCCAGGCAGCTCCCGAGGGTTTCTGGACAGACGACGAGACGAACTCGACATGGACCTTCGACGGCATGGCAGTGGACGGCCCCCTCGCCGGTGAGCGTCTGGCCACTCGTTCAGACGCCTACACCCTGTTCTGGTTCGCCTGGAGACATTTTCAGCCGAACGGTGACATGTTCGCAGCTCCATGAGCCGGCAGGGCTCGGCGCTCCGGGGACGACCGTGAAGAGCCTTCTGACGGGGTTGATCATCATGCTGGTCGCCTTGCTACCGGATACAGCGCACGCACAGTGGCCGGCCGGCCAGGGTGCAGGCTGGGCGAAGCTCTCCGTCTTTCATCACCGGACGACCGAGGAATACCGAGCGGATGGACGTAAGGCGCCCTTCCTGAACAACGGCGCAGAGAGCCGATCGACGGCGATCTTCGCCGACATTCTGCTCGGCGTGACCGATCGGATCGATGTCTGGGTGCAGGTTCCGTACTTCGATCTGAACTTCGACGACGATACAGAACGACGGCACAGTGCCGGCATTGGCGATATCCGGATGTCTGGCCGTGTGAACCTCCTTCAGCTGCGAGGCGGCAGCATACCCATATCAGCGCGCTTCACGGCCAAGGCACCCGTCGCTGATCTGACGATAGACGCGGAGGTGATTCCGGTTGGGGAAGGGCAGTGGGACTACGAGGCGTGGCTGGAGAGTGGGATTTCCCTGTGGCCACTTCCTCTGTACTCGGTCGTCTGGTTGGGATATCGGTGGCGCACGCTCAATCAGGAGACCACTCGAGAACCCGGGGACGAGTTCACCTTCCTGGGAGAGGTCGGCGGGACATCCCTGATCGGAGGACTGGGTGGCAAGGTGGTGGTGGACGGGATCTTCGGGAGACCCGGCAAGATTCAGGGGCTTCAACTCGGTGACCTGGACCGCCGTGAGATCGTGTATCTGGCTCCGACTGCACTCTACAATTTCACGTCCTCGACCGTACTCGAAGTGTCGGGGCGTATCCCATTGCATGGCAAGAACTTTCCCGCTGGGGCGCCTGTTCAGATCGGGCTCTTTCATCAGGGTGGAATCTTCAACTGACTGACCACCTGATCCTGGGTGTACCAGGCGGGTGAGCCAGGTCGTCAACGACTCGACGGTCTCTCGTGACTCCGCTAGAATCCGGTTCGCCTCGAGCGCGCTGATCCGGGGGAGCGGAGGGGGACTGGTGTCCTCGACGGTCTTCAAAACCGTGCAGCCCGGCTAGAACCCGGGTGGGTGGGTTCGATTCCCACACGTTCCCGCCAGCGGTGCGACTAGTTCGGCAGCGCCACCCGGAAGCCGAGCTCTACCGCGCCCTCGGACGACACGTTGGTCTCCAGGTCCAGCGGGTCCGGAAACCTCGCAAGATGCGCCGACACGTAGGCATCTGCTGCGCTGAGCAGGACCAGGAAGATGCTGAGAGCCACGAGGTCCTCCTGCTGCTCCTGCCTCGCATCGAGGAGCCCTCGCACTCCGTTCAGCCGCTCGTCGCCGTTCAACGCCTGCTGGATCGCCTCAGGGTCGGTGACCCCGGCCGAGGCAAGCTCCGCCAGGATCACTCCCTCGGTGAGGCGCACACGGTCCTGGGCTGTCCCGATACGTGTTCGGGCGCGGAGCAAGGTGTAGACCGTCGCGGTCTGTGCCGAGAAGTAAAAGGCACCTCGGGTGTAGGACCCAATCGCGGCATGGCCCCATCCGGGAACAAGCGCTGCCCTCAGGAACGCACCTCCGGGCGACACGTCGATCGCCGGGAGAACTACGTTCGTGTCCGTCGTCGCGGGTGGCTGAACGACCTGGGCACGCAGGGGTGGGGCAGAGAAGAGAAGGGCTGCCACGGTAGCGAACACGGGCAACGGTAAGGGCATGCCAACCTCACGGACGATCATGGCGATACGCGGTGCCGGCCAGCCACGGGAGCTCTTGCCCCGCTCGGAGCGCTTCAACGCTGTCTCCAGTCGAGCAGCTCCGGAGCCGCACCATCCTGCAAGACCACGTAACTCTGATGAAACACCCAGTCTCCCGAATTCACGTACCAGCGTCCGGGCTCGAACTCGCGCACGAGCGGTAGATGCGTGTGACCCAGGAGGATCAGGTCGAGTTCCGTGTGCTGTGCCAGCTGATCGAGCGCCCACACCTCCAGGGCTTCCGAGCGTGCCTCCTGACGAGACCCCCA
>JAKMDG010000199.1 GCA_022428035.1 Longimicrobiales bacterium | reverse complement strand
GTCTCGCCGTGAGGCGGAGCGGATGATGGTCGCCGGACGGGTCTCGGTGAACGGGGAGGTCGTCATGGAGCTCGGCGTGCGCGTAGATCCTGACGCTGATGTCGTCGCCGTCGACGGAGAGCCGATTGGCGCGGCCCAGAAGCGTTGGATCCTCTTTCACAAGCCACCCGGAGTGCTCACGACGCGGAGCGATCCACATGGCGGGAAGACGATTTATGATGTGCTGTCGGCGGATCTGCAGGGGCTGCGTTACGTGGGTCGTCTCGATCGGGATGCCGAGGGACTGCTTCTGCTCACGAATGATGGTGAGCTCGCAAACAGGCTCGCTCATCCGAGCGGAGGCGTGGAGCGCGAGTACTGGCTGGAGGTCGCAGGGCGCGTCAGTCGGGCCGCAATTAATCAACTGACGGCGGGGGTAGAACTCGAGGATGGACTTGCCCGGGCGGCGAGAGCTCGACTCATCCACGGGAGTGACGTCAGCTCCCGACTCACGCTGGTCCTCACTGAGGGGCGAAAGCGGGAGGTACGCCGGATGCTGTCCGCAGTCGGACACCCGGTGATGAGACTGAGGCGAGAGCGATTTGGCGTCGTCAGCCTGGGCGATCTGAAGCGCGGGACATGGCGTGACCTGAGCGGCGACGAGGTACGCGCTCTTTCCGTTTCCGGCCGAAACTGATGATTCGCGGGACGTAACCCGTACTCTAATTGACCTGCATGACAGACGGCTGGGAGATGTGAGGGCATGACGCAACGCCGTTACGATGAAGCCGAGGTTCGGGCGATCCTCGGGCGTGCGATCGACTCTCGTGATCGATCGCGGCCGGCTGTGGAGCAGGGCCTCACGCTTGCCGACATTCAGGCGATCGGGGCGGAGGTCGGGATCGACGGTGCAAGCCTCGAAGAGGCCGCGCGCAGTATGGAGGTCGACCGACCCCGTTCCGCCGGCCTGCTTGGCGCCCGAACGCAGGAATCCGTTCATCGTGACGTGACGGGGGCGGACGGGACCGCGTTAGCGACTGGGGATGTCCTGGCGGTGATCCGGCGCACGATGGAGCGCGCAGGGAGTTTGACCGAATTGGACGACGTGCTCGAATGGAGGGAGACGGGCGAATTCGGTCAGCGAGTCGTCACGATTGCGACCCATGCAGATCGCACGTCGCTGACGGGACTCGCCGACCTCTCCGGAGCTGCCATCCTGACCTACGTGCCCGGGGGTCTGCTCGGCACGATGATGTCGTTCATCGCATTCACGCAGATGGCTGAAGCCGGAAGTGAACTCGGTATGATGCTGTGCGTCGTCGCAGTCCCTGCGCTGTTCCTTCTGCTGCGCACGATCTTCGGCCGCTATGCAGATCGTGAAGTGGAGCGCCTGACGCGGACCGTAGACACGCTCGCTGACTTGCTCTTCAAAGCTGCTGAAGACTGAACCGGAGGGAACCTGCGGTTGGACGGGTGATTTGGCCGGCACGAACCTGAGGCGAGTTCGACTTCGTAGGAGTAGACTGTTGTATGCGTGTACCGAGCCAGTCAGTTCGGACCCCACGACCGCATCCCGAGAGGATCATGACCGCCAGCGAAACCGTACACTGCCCTTTCTGTCAGGCGGAGATCGGTGATCGCGCGAGGAAGTGCCGGCACTGTGGCGAATGGGTATCGCGGGGTTGTGAGGGGTGCGGAACGCCGGTTCGAGGCGAATGGGCGGCGCGGGGGCTGTGTGCCGAGTGCCAGCGCCGACGACATCCCGTACAGGCGCCTCAGGTCCCACTCGCGGTGGCATCGGGCAAGAGCCGCGGCCTCGCTACTGTCCTGGCGTTCTTCACCGGCGGGATCGGCTTACACCGGTTCTATCTGGGTAACTGGATGGCGGGCTTCATCTACCTGATTTTCTGCTGGACTCTGATCCCTACGCTGGCGGGATGGGTCGAAGGCGTGCGCTACATGCTGATGGATGACGTGGACTTCGAGGCTCGGTATTCGCGCTAGTCAGCGTATCTCGACAATCACCAGCTCCGAAGCTTCAGGGCCTCCGTTTCGGATCCGGTAGCGCTCGCCTCGGCCGACCGCAGCGCTCTGACCGGCTATCTCCAGGGCCGTCACCCATCCGTCGGCATGTTCGATCGCCACCCGACCATCCTGGGTCAGGATGAGCACGGTTGGGGCCTGAGTCGTGTGATGATCTGAGGATTCTCCGATCTCCAGCCTAACTCTCGCGTGTCGGAACCATCGATTCTCGGCGATGATCTCGCCGGGGACCTCTCCGGTCGCCTCTGTTGCGCTGCCCGGCCGCCGGCTCAGCACTGCGATCAGACGGAATAGTGTGCTGCCCACATTGGTTACGCGGTGAGTCAGTGGGCGCTCGGCGTAGGATTGCACTGCACGCACCGCCCCGACTCGCCCCGGAGGCGGGGTCCTGGGCTTTGTGTTGTTCCAGTTGCCGCCCAGGGCCATCTGATCCGTACTCGAGGTCCCGATTGTGACGTACGTGACCGGCGCGTCATGTGTGTGGAAGAGTGTCGTGTCCCCCGCCTGGATCTGGACGTCGAGCACCCTGAGTTCGGGCGTCTCGTAGACCAGCCGGTGTCGCGGCTCCTCGTGTACCATCACCACGCGCTGTCCGGCGAGTGGCGGCGTCACTGTCAGGGCGACCGCTACGAGAACCGAAGAGGGCAGGAGGGCCCTGGCCGGCCGGGCATGAGCTGTGGTGGTACGGAGGCCCGGTCGGTGTGAGCCCCTAATGATACGCCCCCCTCGATTTCCATAGTTCGGGATGGAAGAGCAGCACCACCGTGTAGATCTCAATTCTCCCCAAAACAATAAAAAAAAACAGGACGCCGAGGCCGGGACCTGACATCCACCCATAGTTGTCGGTGGGGCCAAGGCCGGCAAACGCGGGCCCGACGTTTCCGACCGAAGCAATGCTGCCGCCAATCGCGGTCAGCGGGTCGATCCCGGTCAGCGCTAGTGCGAGTGCTCCGGCCAGGCAGAGAAGCAGATAGAGCATCACAAACCCGACGACACGAGCCCCGACCTCCTCCTTGACCGGCTTGCCCCCGATCCTCGTGACAAGGATCGCTCGGGGGTGCAGGTGTTTTCGAAGTTCGTTGGCCGTCTGCTTCAGGAGTAGCATGACCCGGAGCGCCTTCACACCTCCGCTCGTGCTGCCCGCCATCCCGCCGACGAAGAAGAGCGCAAACAGAACCATGCGCGCCCCTGGTACCCAGAGCTCGTAGTCGGCCGATACATATCCTGTCGTCGTGGTAATGGCGAGAACCTGGAAGAGGCCGTCTCGGATGACCTGTTCACCAGACGCATCTCCCGCCATGAAGTTCAAAAGCACTACGGCAGCGGCGCCGCCGAGCAGCACGATGGTGAAGAAGCGCCATTCCTCGTCGCGGACGTACTGCACGTTTCCTGTCACTGCGCGGAAGTGCAGTGAGTAGTTCACGCCAGCCAAGTACATAAAGATGATTGTCACCCACTGGATGAAGGGTGACATCTCCGCCATCGATGTGTTCCGAGTCGAGAACCCGCCTGTGGCCAGGGTCGAGAAGGAGTGGTTGATGGCGTCGAACGGGCCCATGCCGCCGATCAGATAGAGCAGGGCGAGCAGGGCCGTCAGGCCGAAGTACACGAGCCAGAGTAGTTTCGCTGTCTGCGTGATACGGGGACGGAGACGCTCCGGGGTTGGACCCGGTACCTCGGCGCTAAAAAGCTGCATACCGCCGATGCCGAGAAAGGGCAGGACCGCAATGACGAGCACGATGATGCCCATGCCACCGAGCCAGTGTGTCATCGAACGCCAAAGGAGTATCCCGTGCGGAAGCGCTTCGATGTCGGAAAAGACCGTGGCTCCCGTCGTGGTGAAGCCCGACATCGCCTCGAAGACCGCACGGACGGGCGAGTCTAGCACCCCGCTGAACAGATAGGGAAGGCTGCCAAAGACGGCCGTGGCGGTCCACGCCATCGTCACGATCGCGAAGCCCTCGCGTGTTGTGACGTCCTCGTCGAAGCGGGTGGCGAGATATGTGCCCCATCCAAGTACGAAGGTCACCGCTCCCGCCTGAAAGAAAGCGATCGCATCGCCGTCTCCGTAGAGCGCGGCGACCACACAGGTCACGAACATCGAAAGAGCGACGAAGACCTGCAGCAGTCCGACGACGTTGGCGACCCTGGAAAGCGACATCAGTCGAACAGCGCCTCGACGGCTGGAATGGCGTCTGGCATGGCGAATACGATGACATCGTCGCCCGGGTGCAGTACGTCCTCGCCACGCGGCAGGATGATGTCGTCGCCCCGCAGGATGGTGCCTACCACGCCGTTCTTCGGGAAGTCGACGTCACGCAGCGCCTGACCCGCGATTCGCGACTCCTGACGCACCTCGAACTCGATCGCTTCCGCGTCGATCCCGGTCAGCGACGCCACCGTCATCACGCGCCCGCGTCGAACGCGACGGAGGATCGCGTTTACCGTCGACATTCGCGGTGAGAGGCTGGAATCGACGCCCACCGCAGGAACCAGCTTGAGGTACTGAAACTTGTGGACCAGGCTGAGGATTTTCCGCGCCCCAGCCTGCTTGGCCAGGAGACTCGACAGAAGGTTGGTCTCATCGCTCCCCGTGGAGGAGACGAACCCGTCGCTGCCGCTGACACCTTCCATCTCGAGCAGCTCGAGGTCCGTCGCATCCCCATGGAGCACGAGAGACTTCGGCAGTTGTTCCGCCAATTCGACGCAGCGCCGTCGATCCCGGTCCAGAATGGTGCACTCGATTCCATTTTGCTCCAGGAGCTCGGCGATGTACTGACCCTCGAGGCTCCCACCTGCGATCATGACGCGGCGCAGCTCGAACCGGTCGTACCCGGCGAGTGGCGGCACCTGATCGATCTCACTCGATGGGGCCAGCAAGTAGATGCGGTCGCCGGCTTCGATCGTCGTCTCGGCCTTCGGGATCATCGTATTCCCGTCTCTGACGATCGCAGCCGTGACATAATGATATCCGCCTGGCAGAAACTCCGACCGGAGTTCACGGATGCTCTTCCCGGCCACTGGCGCTCCGTCCAGAACCTTCAGGCCGACCAGTTGCACGCGTCCGCCCGCAAACTCGGCCACCTCCGTGAACGCGGCGCTCTGCAGGAGCTGGAACGCTTCACGGGCACACTCACGCTCCGGATTGACCATCAGGTCGATACCGACCTGGTCGCTGGAGAGGACGGAGTCCGCGTCGTAGTAGTCTGGTTTCGAGATGCGGGCGACCGTATAGGGCACCCCCATTTTCTTCGCTGCGAGACAGGCGATCAGATTCACTTCGTCAGCGCTGGTGACGGCCAGGACCATCTGGGCGTCACGGACCGAGGCCCGCTCCAGGATCGAGAGGGATGCTCCGTTACCGACGATGGTCTGGACGTCGAGCTGCTGGGCTGCGTGCTCCGCCTGCTCAGGGTCATCCTCGATGATGACGACGTCCTGGTGTTCTTCGGAGAGCCGCTGGGCAAGGTGGAAGCCGACCTCGCCAGCACCGACCACGAGCACTCTCATCGCGATGGAGACTCCAGGTAACCCTGTGGCTCCGGGCCGAGCGACCCCCGGCGCGGACCGGGAGAAGTTAGCCTGCAGAGGTTTGCGCCCATAGAGCGCTCACACGTCATCCTGGGCTCCTCTGGCCGATCCCGATACGTCGTGGAACCGTTCTCACGAGTCGCGTACAGGTGCTGACGAGTCGCCGGTCGGCGCGCTATCTTCCCAGCTTCGGGCCCGTAGCTCAGTTGGTTAGAGCAGCCGACTCATAATCGGTAGGTCCCAGGTTCAAGTCCTGGCGGGCCCACTCGCGAGCGAGGCAGGCGCCGCGGCGGTCATGCGCTGCGGCGCTCTCAGCCGCTCCGTGGTCAGGGGGACCCCGGTCACCATGGTGCCGCCCCGCCGCCAGTGTAGGATCGGGGGAGTAATGAACCACCTCTATCCCTCCGACTCACGTGCGCCAACCTCTTCAGCCCAAGCGGAAGCTGCTGGATCAGCTGTCGGACACGATTCGTGCCCGGCGCTACAGTCCGCGGACCGAGGAAGCGTATCGACGCTGGGTACGGAGATTCGTGGTCTTTCACGGCACCCGGCACCCGTCCGAACTGGGTGCGGCCCACGTCAATCAGTTCCTTACCGATCTGGCTGTCGAGCATGGTGCAAGCGCGTCGACCCAGGCCCAGGCCAGGGCAGCGATTCTCTTTCTGTATCGATTCGTCCTCCACCAGACGTTGGAGGATCTGGCAGGGTTGTCCGAGGTCGTTCAGGAGAAGAATCCGAAGACGCTGCCCGTCGTCTTGACCCGCGTGGAAGTGAGTCAGGTGCTGGGTGCGGTCCGGGGTCTACCGCAGCTCGTCGCGTTCGTCATGTACGGGTCAGGACTCAGGCTCAGTGAAGCATTGCGTTTGCGGGTCAAGGACCTGGACCTGACTCGGCGAGAACTCATCGTTCGTGGGGGG
>JAKMDG010000020.1 GCA_022428035.1 Longimicrobiales bacterium | reverse complement strand
GGTCTCGATATCATCCACGTGGACACCGAGCTGCTCAACCTTCACTCGATTCGAGTAGGCGACCACGCCTCCGGCGAATATGTCCGAAGATCCCGGACGATCGGTGATTCGCTTCGCAATCAGTCCGCCTGTACAACTCTCTGCGGTCGCCATCTGCATTCCACGAGCCCGAAGCTCGGTACTGACCGCTTCCGCGAGATCCCCGGACGTAGACTCGAATCGGTAGGGTGCGACAACCTGATCGATGGCATTGAGGAGCGGAGCGATCCGGGCGAGCGCCTCTTCCCGCGAGGCACCATGCGCAGAGAACCGCAGATCCACACCGTAGACGTCAGGCAGATATGCGACCCCGACTGGCGCACGAACGTCTGGGGGAAGCTCAGCCATGCTCGCCTCAACCTGTTCCGTCAGGCGTGACTCGACGATGCCCGTGGTGTGGGTCACGTGGTGCCAGACCCGTTCCGCGTGCGGCGGTCGCATAGCCTCGAGATGCGGCCGCAGGGCGCCCCGTACGATCGCCCGTAACTCTCCGGGTACACCGGGCAGAAGGACCACGGTCGCGTCTTGGGTCCGCAGGAGGATCCCGGGCGCAGTACCCTCCGGGTTCTCAAGGACGGTTGAGCCTTGCGGGATCTCAGCCTGGCCGCGTGCAGCAACCGGGACCTCGTCATGGCCTCCCGCGCTGTAGCGTACCTTCAGTGTCTCGAGTACCTGATCGTCGCACGTGAGGGGGAGGCTGAACATCTGGGCCACGGTAGCCTTCGTGAGGTCGTCGGGCGTGGGCCCCAGACCCCCGGTGACCATCACGAGTTCGGACGCCTGGGCCGCCTTGCGTACGGCCCACTCGATGTCCTCGGCTACGTCTCCCACCGTAAAGCCACGTACTACAGAGATCCCGAGGGTCGTCAGCTCGCGGCCGAGCCAGGCTGCATTCGTGTCGACGGTTTCGCCGAAAAGAAGCTCGTTGCCGACGGACACGACCGCGGCGCTCCGCGCGCCTCTGGTCACGTCAGTCCCGAATCCCGACCACGGTCCGATAGGACCACAGGTAGTCGAGCAGCGAGTACACGGTCAACAGGACCGCCAACCCGAGCATGACCGCAACCCATACCTCCAGTCCCTCCCGGAAGAACGTCCAGAATCCGTTGTTCCAGCCCCGCAGCGTTCCAACCCCGATGAGTGGGTACCAGAGCAACGCGCCGCCGATGAAGAACATCTGGAACATTGCCTTGCGCTTTCCTGACCAGCCGGCGGCAATAACGACCCCACGCCGGGCGGCATATGCCCGGAACACCGTGATGAACAGTTCACGGCCGAAGATCACGACAAGAATCCACATCGGGAGCTCACCGACCCACGGGACACCGTCGAGTTCTCCCCCTCGATGGGAGATCACGTAGACCGGAATCAGTGTCACGACAAGGAGAAGCTTGTCCGCGATCGGGTCGAGGAGCTTGCCCATGTCCGTGACGAGATTGTCGCGGCGCGCCAGGTACCCATCGAGGATGTCCGAGAGTCCCGCGGCCGTGTATAAGCCGAAGGCAGCGAAACGGGCGTTCGTGCTGCTCGACATAGCCAACCAGAACAGCAGTGGACAGACCGCGATGCGGCTGACTGTGATGACGTTCGGGAGATTGAACCGGCTGCTGCGTTGCGGCGGCTCCGGCGCTCCCATCGACGCGTCGCTCAGGTCAGGCCAGCGCCTCGACGACCATCTTGCTGACGCAGGACAGCGTCTCGAAGACGCCCTCGCCATTGATCGCAGTCCCCTCGAAGTCTGGAACCCCCATCGGGTTGATCTGGGCTCGCAGTTCCTCCGGCGAGAGGATGTTGTCCATGTCGCGCTTGTTGTACTGGATCGAGAACGGGATGGTCTCTAAATCATACCCGTACGTTTCCAGATTCTCGTACAGGTTGTGCATCGATTCGATGTTCGCTTCAGCACGTGATGCCTGAGAGTCCGCGACGAACACCAAACCATCCACGCCCTTCAGAATCAGACGCCGGCTCGCGTTGTAATAGACCTGACCGGGGACCGTGTACAAATGGAAGCGCGTCTTGAATCCCCGAACCTCACCGAGATCGATCGGCAGGAAGTCGAAGAAGAGCGTACGCTCCGTCTCGGTCGCGAGGGAAATCATCTTTCCCTTCGTATCCGGATTCACCCGCGAGTAAATGTACTCGAGGTTGGTCGTTTTCCCGCCGAGACCCGTACCGTAGTACACGATCTTACAGTTGATCTCACGCGAGGCGTAGTTGATCATCGACATGAGTCGACGCTACCTCCCCATTTCTGTGGAGCGTGAATCCAAGGAATCTCTCGTTCGGTCAACGGGTTGAGGCTCGCCCAATCGGCGCCGGGCGCGTCACTCGACC
>JAKMDG010000146.1 GCA_022428035.1 Longimicrobiales bacterium | reverse complement strand
GATCTGGATCGCCGTAGTCTTCGCGCTCATTCCGCTCCTCCAGGTCCGCGATGTCCCTCCACTCGCTGCGCTGCGTCAGGATTTCGAAGCTCCCCAGCGTCGATTCGACGTGCTACGGCTCGGGGCGTGGACGCTGCTCGGTGCGAGTGTCCTGGGGCTTTGCGCCTACGAGGCACCGAACGTTGAGCTCGGCCTGGCGTTCGCGGTCTCCCTCGCCGTGGCGGGTGCCGCGATCGCGAGCGTGGGGGTGGGTCTGATGTTCGTGACCCGCCGGTACTTCCCTTCGCGTGCGTCCTACCCCGTACGCCAGGGCGTCTCAAACCTCTTTCGGCCGCAGAATCAGACCATCGCGATCACGCTGGCACTCGGATTCGGGGCCTTCGTGATCGGAACGATCGTGCAGGTAGAGGGGGCCCTTCGGGACGATCTGACTGTTTCATTCGGTTCCGGAAGGCCCAACCTGTTGCTCTTCGATATCCAGACCGATCAGCTCGAGGGCATCCGCGGGCTGCTGCCGCCGGACGTACGTGAGAACGCGGAGGTCTCGCCGATCGTGACATCGAGGATCGCCGCCGTCAACGGAATCGAACCTGACAGCCTTCGGCGCAATACCGACTCGGAAGCCCGGCCCGAGGCGTGGGCGCTCCGGCGTGAGTACCGTAATACCTATCGAGCCTACGTCGGCCGCGCCGAAGAGATTGTCTCCGGGCGCTGGTGGGATGGCACCGCAGGATCAGAGGACGGTATCGAGATCGACCCGGGTGAGCTGCCGCGGGTCTCGCTCGAGGTTGACGTGGCAGAAAGCCTCCGAGTCGGCCTCGGGGACACCATCACCTGGGACGTCAGTGGCGCCAGGATCCCGACCGTGATCACGAGCTTGCGAAGCGTCGACTGGGGCCGGCTCGAGCCTAATTTCTTCGCCATCCTTGAGCCGGGCGTGCTCGAGGGCGCGCCGCAGAACATCGTCATGGTCGCACGCATTGATGATCCTCAGGCGAGGGCCGGTGTGCAGCGCCAGTTGGTCGGCTCGTTTCCAAACGTCTCCGCGCTCGACTTTTCGCGAGTGCAGGAGGCCATCGACGCTGTCTTGTCCCGGGTCCGACAGGCCGTGGCCTTCCTGGGAGGATTCAGCGCACTCGCGGGGATTATCGTCCTCATCGGCGCACTGGCCACCTCCCGGATGCAGCGGCTTCGGGAAGGCGCGCTACTCAGGACACTTGGTGCTCGTCGACGTCAGGTGATGACGGTCTTGTTTGCCGAATATCTGGCACTGGGATCGATCGCGACCGCGAGCGGATTGATCCTCGCCGTTGCTGCCGCGGCGCTCCTCATGCCGAACGTCTTTGAGATCGACTACGCGTTGCGTCCGCTTCCTATTCTGACAATCTGGGGCGTCGTCGTGTGCCTCACCGTCCTGACTGGGCTGGTCAGCTCACGCGATCTTCTTCGGCGCCCACCGCTGCCCGTTCTGCGTGAGGCATCCGAGTAGCGCTCAGTCGAGTGCGTGTTTCTGCAGTAGCCCGTCCGGGAGCTGCAGCGTGCTCTCGTGGTGACAGCCTTCGCACGGGAGCGGGTGCGGGGCTCTCAGGCGCGTGTTCTTCAGTGAAAACCCGTGCCCACACTTGGGACACGCGCCGATCGCCGAGAGCAGCGTAAACCGTTCGATGTAGCGCCGATTGGCGAGGAAGGCTCCCGTCCCCAGCCCACCGATCAGCCAGACCGCGTGTGGTGGGAACACCACGAGGGGTGAGGCAACGGCAACCACGCCGACGAACGTGCCCACCGCACCACCGACCCTCCATCCTCGGCTCCGAGGACGGATACGGACCTCACTGGGTGTCGCGTCAAAGCCAAAGAGTGTGGCCTCCGCGATCGCCTCGAACACTACTCCGGACTCGCTCATGAGTCGGAGCGCGTGCTAGCCGCGACTAGCGAACGCCTTCAACCGCTCGCTCGCCTCGTGGAGCGTCTCCATCTGCTTGCAGAAGACAAAGCGGACGAGTGAATGTCCTCGCGAGGGATCCGAGAAGAAACTACCCCCGGGGACAGGTGCCACTCCGCCCTCCTCCGTGAGTCGACGCCCGAACGTCATCGAATCCTCGTCACTCAGGTCGCTGAAGTCAGCAAGCACATAGTATGCTCCCTGTGGATACTGGCACTTGAAGCCCGCTTCCTGGAGCCCTTGTACCAGGACCTCACCCCGAGCCTTGTAGCCGGCGACCATGTCCGTGTAGTACTCCGCCGGCAGCTCGTTCAGCCCGACTGCACACGCCTCTTGCAGCGGAGCCGGGGCACCCACCGTGAGGAAGTCGTGCACTTTCCGGATCGCGCCGCTCAGCTGCGGTGGTGCGATGATCGTCCCGATCCGCCAGCCCGTCACACTGAAGGTCTTCGAGAGGCCGGAGATGGTGATGGTCCGGTCACGCATCCCCTCGAACGTGGCCAGCGGCAGGTGCTCACCCTCGTAGTAGATGTGCTCGTAGATCTCGTCCGTGATCGCGAGAATGTCGTGCTTGATGCAGATGTCGGCGATGGCCTGCATCTCTTCGCGGTCGAAGACGCGCCCAGTAGGGTTATTGGGCGTGTTGATGACAATGGCGCGGGTCTTTGAGGACACGGCCTCTTCGAGCATCGCCTTTTCGAGTCGGTACTCGGGCGCCTGCAATGTGAGAAAGACGGGCTTCGCCTCACACAGAACCGCATCCGGGCCATAGTTCTCGTAGAATGGCTCCATGACGATCACCTCATCGCCCGGATCGACCACGGCGAGCATGACGGAGGCCATCGCCTCGGTTCCACCACACGTGACCGTGATTTCGGTCTCGGTGTCGACCTCCAGCCCGTAGTGGTCGCGGTACTTTCGAGCGAGCGCGTGGCGCAAATTCGGTGCGCCCCAGGTGATGGCATATTGATTGATGTCCGCACGGATCGCGGCAGCGGCTGCCTCCTTGAGGAGATCAGGGGCCGGGAAATCCGGGAAACCCTGCGCGAGGTTCACGGCGTCGTGCTCTCTCGCGACCCGCGTCATTTCGCGGATCACCGACTCGCTGAAGGAATGGGTGCGGCGTGCGGTGCGGTGAAGGCCAGTCGTCGTCATGATGGCAGCCAGGGGGCGCTGGAGGGGCGGAAGGGCGCGAGATGATGTGCACATCGCCGGTGTGTCGCAACGGGGTGCAACCGGTGACCTGAGGTTTGCGCGCGCAGCAGCGCACGGTAGGATTCGCGGAGCCGTTCAGAATGAGCCCGATTCCCTCAGCGCAAGGACGATCCGTCGACGTGACTCGCTCCACTCCATTCGCCGTCTTGCTCCTCGTCGCCGCCTGCACACCGGTTCTCGCCGCGGGGCAGAGTGCTGCGCTCGCAATCGAGGTCGCCGGAGGGGTCGCGATTCCCACCGGCTCTCTCGCGTCGGGCACCTCGACCGGAGAGGGTGTGACAGCCGGTCCGAGTCTGGGGGTCTCCTTCGTCGTGCCGCGATCCGACCGTGTGGCCCTGGGTCTCGGCTTTACTCAGCACCGCTTCGGATGCACCGACGCTGGGTGCGGCGACCCGGACCGTTACGTGGTCACGGGGCTGAACCTCGGCCTGCGTGTGTCCCTTGTTCCGGGCTCCGCCGTCGACCCGTGGTTGAGCGCTGGGCTTATCACGGCGAAAGTCGAAAGTCCCGGGCTACCGGCACCCAACGGTGGCGTATCATCCACCGCGATGGGCGGGGAGGCAGGAGCGGGACTCGCCATCGTCGCTGGCCGGGCGGTGTCTCTGCGGCCTGCGGTGGGGTGGGCGTTCGCCAGCCCGGACCTGCCCGATGGGGACACGCTCGCCCTGCGGTATCTCACCGCACGTCTGGTCATCGAAGTCCGCTTCTAGTCATCGGAGTCCGCATGAAACAGTCCAGCTTGTGGCTTGGTGCCCTCACACTACTCACGGTAGCGATTCCACCCCTGGCCGCGCAGCACGAGGCGCCCCTCGAGGCTATGCGCGCGCGCGCGATCGGCCCCGCCGGAATGAGCGGGCGGGTCTCCGATGTGGAGGTGGTGCTCGCCGATCGCAGCCTCATCTACGTGGGGGCGTCCACAGGAGGTGTGTTTCGGTCGAAGGACGGTGGCCTCACCTGGGATCCAATCTTTGACGATCAGCCGGCGATCGGGGTCGGTCATATCGCGGTCTTTCAGCCAAACCCCGATATCGTCTGGGTGGGCACGGGTGAGGGGAATCCCCGCAACAGTGCCGGGATCGGCGGTGGGCTGTTCAAGTCGCTCGACGGTGGTGACAGCTGGACCTTCATGGGATTCGGCGCTTCCGAGCGCATTCACCGGGTGCTGACCCACCCTACGGATCCAGACGTCGTGTATGTCGGTGTGCTCGGTCCTGCGTGGTCCGACGGCACCGAGCGTGGTGTGTATCGCACGACCGACGGTGGAGGTACGTGGGAGCAGGTGCTCTGGCAGAACGAGCGGACGGGCGTAGCGGACATGGTCATGGACCCGTCGAACCCCGACAAGATCTTCGCCGCGATGTGGGAGTTTCGGCGCGACCCGTGGTTTCTGACCTCCGGTGGCCCGGGTTCGGGGCTCTTCGTGACGCAGGACGGCGGCGACACGTGGACGCGTCTCACAGAGGACGACGGAATGCCGCCGGGAGAACTAGGGCGTATGGGTGTCGCCATCGCGGCTTCAGATCCGGACATCGTCTATGCGCTGGTCGAAGCCGAGCGCTCCGAGTTACTTCGCTCCGAAGACGGAGGGCGCACGTGGGAAACCATCGACGACAGCCCCGGCGTGAACCCGCGGCCGTTCTACTACGCCGACCTTCGGGTCGACCCGAAAAACGAAAACCGTGTGTACCGGCTCCACTCCGCCGTCCAGGTCAGCGAAGACCAGGGGCGAAGCTGGGAGACCGTCGTGCCCAGCGGGATCATCCATGGGGACATCCACGAACTCTGGATCGATCCGGACGACCCGCGCCGCATGATCCTCGGAGAGGATGGTGGAATCGCCTTCACCTACGACCGCGGGGACCGGTGGCGGTTCGTCGAGAATCTCCCGCTCGCCCAGTTCTATCACATCGCGCTCGACGATGCCGTGCCGTTCAATGTCTACGGAGGCCTCCAGGATAACGGTTCGTGGTTCGGGCCCTCGACTGTCTGGGAAAACAAGGGGATCCTGAACGCACACTGGTTCCGCGTCGGCGGCGGTGACGGGTTCAGCGTCATGCCCGACCGCTCGAACCCCGAGCGGTACGGATATTCCCAGTC
>JAKMDG010000138.1 GCA_022428035.1 Longimicrobiales bacterium | reverse complement strand
GGCCACTGTCGGGGAAGGGGCGCACGTATATCTCGTCCCGTCCTGACTGGTCGCTGACATACGCGACCCATCGACCATCCGGAGACATTGCCGGCGCTCTCTCGTTGAACTCGGAGGCCGCTACGGGGAGCGGTTCACCGCCGGCCTGCAGGTCGTACGCCAGGACATCGCTCGCACCCGAGGCGTCATCCAGGTCCTGTCGATCCTGCCCTTGTCGATAGATGAGCCAACGCCCGTCAGCTGAAATCTCTCCACCCAGAAGACGGTACTCCGAGTTTTCCAGTATGAGTTCACGGCCCTCACTGCCGTCTGCTCGAAGGCTGTAGATGGCTCGAGCGCCAGGTGACCGTGCCAGATATACGACCGAGTTCCCATCCGGTGTCCACGAGGGCCGATCGTTGGTCAGTCCGTCCAGCGTGAGTCGCCGGAGCGGGGACTGTGCCCGACTGAGGTCCTTCACCCAGATATCGGTGCGTGCCTCTCGGATGATACTCAGGGCGATTTGGCGGCCGTCTCGTGAGACCGCGACTGGTCCGTTACCGGCCGGGTCGTAGCTGGGAATGTCAATCAACGAGCGAGAGCCGTCCCGTGTCACCCAGACCGGACTCATGTTGCCAGCTTGCTGCTGGGTGACATAGGCGAGTGTGCCGTTCGGCTTCACCGAGTAGACAGGGTAGTTTTCGAGGTTGATCAAGACGTCTGTACCGACCTGGATCGGATCCCCACGCAGAGACATCGAGCGGGTATCGAATTCCGCGGCGTGGAGGCTTCCGTCCATTGTCGCGTAGACGATACGTCCGTCGCCGATGTCGAACGACTTGAGTCCGGGCACGACTTCACGGCGTTCTCCCGTCGAAATCCTGATGGCTTCGAGCCTCGGAGGATTCGCCCACACCGTGAAGAGTCCGGTGTCCCCGTCATCCACAAGGTGGAATTCACCCTCTCGGCCCGCCATGTCCTCTGGGGATGTGATGGGCTCCGGCGTGCCTCCCTCGGCGGAAACCCTCATGATGTTCTGGGTTGAGCCCGCTGAGTAGTAGATGTATCCGTTGTCCGCCCAGCGTGAGCAGCAGCCGACGTCGCGTGCTGCGGTGCGAATAATGCCGGTGCGCAGATCGACAACGAGCAGGTCTCCATCGCGCTGGAAGGCTACCTGCTCCCCGTCTGGTGAAGCGGTCGGCGTACCGAGCAGCCGACCTTCTGAGCCGGCGATCTGGATCGTATCCAGGCTAGCCCATCGGCGTATACGAAGTTCGGACAAGCCGGGGCCCGTCGGAGCGGCGAAGAGAACCCCTGATTCGTCCGGCAGAAGAGCCGGCGAGCCCTGTGCACCTACAGGCAGCACGAATTGTTTGAGCCCTGCTTCCGGCGTTGGAGGTCCGCGCAGCAGTGCGACCGCGACAGCAAGTACGGCGATCGCACCTGTGATCGCCGTCGTCATCCTCCAGCGGCGCTCGCCGGAGCGTCGACTCCCTCGCGTCGATTATCCGTACCGGAACGATGGATTCGTGAGCGCATTGGCGAAATCGGCTGCGGACTTGAATCGCTCGGCCGGGATCACCTCGAGTGCTCGCTGCAGCGCAGCGTCTACATTGATGGGGATCGTCCTGCGGACCCCGGTGCTGGGTGGGGGGGAGCCACTGAGGATTTTTCCCAGCACAGCCTGCGGGGTGTCGCCGGTGTACGGCGGCGTTCCGACGAGCATCTCGTAGAGGACGCACGCGAGTGAGAAAATGTCGGCGGCCGACCCGATGGTCTCGTCGCCGGCGGCCTGCTCAGGACTCATGTAAAGCGGGGTTCCGATGTTGATCCCCGCCTGGGTGTGGCGACCACCCGCGGCTGCGTCGACGGCCACCGCGATTCCGAAGTCTGCAACGAGAGCTTCCCGGCCGCTCAGCAGGATGTTCCCGGGCTTCACGTCTCGGTGGACAATGCCTTTCTCATGCGCGGCATGCAGGGCCCGCGCGACGTCCGCACCGATCCGGATCGCTTCGTCGATCGGGAGTTGTCGCTCACGTTTGATCCGCTCGTGGAGCGACTCTCCGTCCACGAACGGCATCACATAGAAGAGGAAGCCGCCGGCCTCTCCGGAGTCGAAGAGAGGAAGAATATGCGGATGCTGGAGACCGGCGGTCGTCCGAATCTCCTCCAGAAAGCGGTCCACGCCGAGTGAGGCCGACAGATCCGGCTTCAGCACCTTGATCGCGACTTCGCGCCCGTGTTTCAGATCGGTAGCGAGGTAGACCCACGCCATCCCGCCCTCTCCGATCTGACGGTCGATGTCGTAACGACCCGCTAAAGCAGCGCTGAGTTGGTCGATACGGTCGGACATGGCAAGCGAAGGCGCAGAGGATTTAATCCATCAAGTTTCAACTGACTCGCAGTACCCTCGGTTGCGCAAGCGCTTACCCTGTTCGCACGGGACGTGCGGCTTCGAAGCCGAGGCGAAGGTCAGGCAGTCGTGCTCCAAGAGCCAGAGCTCTTACGACGACGTACCCGATGAAGGCGACCCAGAGGCCAAGGTTGCCCCAGGCCGTGATCATTGGAATCGACACGACGATGAATGTGAGGCACGAAAGAACGCTTGCGTTGCGCATGGCACGGGTGCCTGTCGCACCGATGAAGATCCCGTCCAGCTGAAACGCTGCGAACGACAGGAGGACGTACGTCGCGGTCAGCGGCAGGTACGCCTCCGCTGCGATCCGAACCGAATCGAGGTCCGTTAGCCCAGCGATTACGGAGGGGCCGGCCATCGCGACAAGTGTGGCAAGCACGATGGCGGACGCGGCGGACAACTCCGTCGAGGCCCGGATCGCTCGGTCGAACATGACTCGGTCACCTGCCCCGAACGCTCGACCGACGAAGGTTTCCGTGGCATGGGCGTATCCGTCGAGCAGATAGGCGGACAGGCTGATCAGCTGGAGCAATACGTGGTTCGCGGCGAGCACCTCATCTCCGAAGGATGCTCCCTGGTTGGTGAACCACGCAAAGCCCAGCAGGAGGAAGAGGGTGCGGACCATGATGTCGGCATTCGCGCCGAGCGTGCGGCGCGTCCGTTCCACGTCCAGGATGCGTAGCTTCGGCCAGAATGGCTCGTTGTCCCGTCGTTCATGGGCGAGGACACGAATCGCGAGCCAGATGGCCAGACCCAGCGTCGACCACTCCGCGATGATCGTGCCGATCGCGATGCCCTGAATACCGAGTCCCATGACGCCGCCCAGCAGCACATCCAGCACGATGTTCACGCCGTTGAGCGTCAGCTGAATCATGAGCAGGTGCCTCATGCGTCCCAGACCTACGAAGGTCCCCAGCACCGCGAACGTTGCGAGGCTCGCCGGAGCACCCCAGATCCGGATATCGAAGTACGCCCTGGTGAGCTGTTCGACTTCAGAACCGGCACCGAACATGGCCAGCGCGAGGGTAATGATCGGGCGTTGGAGAACGATGAGCGCCAGGCCGATCACGAGCGCCAGCAGGAGCGCGCGCCCCAGAACCGCACGAACCTCCGCGGATTCTCCCGCACCTGAGGCCTGAGCGATGAAGCCCGTCGTACCCATCCTGAGGAAGCCGAAGCTCCAGTAGACGAAGTTGAAGACGAGTGCACCCAGCGCGATGGCGCCCAGCTCGGCCACGGTCCCCGTGTTTCCGAGCACTGCGGTATCAGCGATGCCGAGCAGTGGAACGGATGAGCTCGCGATCACGACGGGCCAGGCGAGCCGGATCACCGCGCGCCTGGTGATCTCCGTCGACATATGACTCAGAGTAGCTCCACGGGTGTCGGGGCGAGGATGCGTCATGGCGAGCGAAAGGTATTGGATTGGCGGCCGGCCCATCCGTTCCGCAGATTGCCCGCTTCACCCGAACGGAGGCGGCGACGAATGCCAGATCGCTCACAACGCGGTGCTCGTACACCGGCAGAGCTATACGGACTCGATACAGCTGTGAACGAGGCGCTGACAAGGCGAGAAGCGATTCGACGTGGTGGTGCCGTCGCGGCGGCCGCTGCGGTATTCCCCTCGGACTTCGCCGATCGCCTCGCGCGTATCGCACCGCAAGACGCAGTCGTCCCCTGGACCAACGCTCCCGACGCGGGTGGGCGCTCCAACACGCTGGACTGGCAGTCGCTTGATTCGTGGGTGACGCCGAACGAGAACCTCTTCCGGGTCGGCCACTACGGGATGCCCGAGGTCGATGGCGCTGCGTGGCGCCTCGAGGTCGACGGGATGGTCGACCGGCCTATGACCTTCACCCTGGATCAGATCCGTTCACGTCCGAGTCAGGACGTGACCATGCTGCTCGAATGCGCGGGTAATCGTGGCTTCGCCACGTTCATGGGTGCACTGCACAACGCTACGTGGACCGGAACGCCGCTCGCCCCGCTTCTCCGTGAGGCTGGGGTACAGGACGGCGGCATCGAGGTCGTTTTCTTCGGTACGGATACGGGAACCGAGACCATTCGGGATATCGAGGTCGAGCAGCAGTTTGCTCGTAGTCTGACAATTGAAGATGCGATGGCTGAGGACGTGATCCTCGCCTGGGCAGTGAATGGAGAGGAGCTCCCGGCGGGAAACGGATTCCCGCTGCGTCTCATAGCCCCTGGCTGGTATGGCGTCGCGAACGTGAAGTGGCTGTCGCGGATCGAGGTTCGAGACACACGGTTCATGGGCAAGTTCATGGCCCGAGACTACGTGACACTGCGTCAGGAAGGCTCGGATGCCGACGGTGTGTGGGCGGAGACTTCGGTCGGCCGGACCAATATCAATTCGATCCCCGCGAAGGTCGTACGGACCGATGGCGGGTATCGCATTCATGGCGCTGCCTGGGGCAAGCCGGTCGATCGTGTTGAAGTCAGCATCGACGGGGAAGCATGGCAACGCGTCACTCTCGGTGAGGGACAGGATGATCCCCACACGTGGACCTTCTGGCATATCGATTGGGACGCATCTCCGGGCGAGCATACCGTCACATCACGTGCGGTGTCGACGAGTGGAGAGGTACAGCCGACGATGGACGATCCCGAGATGGTGCAGAAGATTACGTACTGGGAGAGCTACGGGAGCGTGGTTCGGGAGATCACGATCCCGGCAGAGTGAGCAGGTCGAATGCGTCCTCCGCCTGAGGCGCACGGTCCTTGAGATCCGCGAGCGCCTGTACGAGGTCACCGTCGTGTCTCGCCAGGAATGCGCCGAAGTCGGGAAGTCGCTTGTAGTACCGGATGCGCGACAGCAGGGTGGCGTTGTTGACCGGCTGATTTCGAAAGCCCGCGAAGGTCAGTGCCTCCAACTCAGGGGCGACACGCTCATCGAAGTCGCGCAGGGCCTCGGCGATCACCGGCAGTCGCTCGACCACCTTCTGGTCCGGCGTGAGGTCTGGGTCGTCGTAGACCGTCTCGAGTCTGGCGACGAAGTCGTCCAGATAGCTGCTGAAGCGCTGGACGTCTCTCCACCGAGCGAGGGCCCGGCGGCACTTCACCGAGTCGGGCCCGCTCACTTCTCGCGTACAGAAGTAGCGCGCCGCTCCGACCCGTCCCACGAACGTTGCGAAGCTCTCGTTGAAGGTGACCTGTCCGGGTACGAAGAGGTGCTGGTGCGACAGCTCGTGTATGACCGTGGTGACGACCTCAACCTCGTCCGTCCGCAACGCCGTTGAGAGAATCGGGTCGTTGAACCAGCCGAGAGTGCTGAACGCCGCGGTTGGTCGCACCCACGTGTCGTAGCCTTCTGCAGCCAGGCTAGCCTCTTCGTCCAGGGCACTCTGGAGGGAGAAATGGCCCTTGTACGGCACGTGACCGACAATGGGAAACCACCACGTCTTTGGAACCAGTCGGTCCGGATACGCAGCGGTCACGACCATCGCCAGCGTGTCCCGATCCAGCTGCGTGAACATCGTATAGGAGTCGCCGACATCGATACCGAGCTCTTCGGCCGCAAAACGTCGCGCTTCCACGACGTAGGCGAGCTTGCCGCGCGTATCCGCGTCGACAGAACTGTCGTTGAGGACCTCGTGGATCGGCTGCCGGGCGCGCAGGATGCCGACCTCGGCGATCCCCGCCTTCACGACGTACACCGGCGAGCACGCCACACAGCTTGCCACCAGAACGAGCGACACGATCGCGAGCATCGCACGGCCCTGGCGTCGACCGGGTGGAACGAGCAGGCGGGTCATTGTCGAAGTGCGATGGTCAATGAAGGGCACGAGATCCACGGCGCCCCCCGTCGAGGCCCCGGGGTAACGGTGACCAACTGGGGGGGCACCGAGCCGGTGTACGATCTCAAGGTCGGGGTCCTCAGGGCGGGCAACCGGCTCCGTGTGTTCGGTCGGTTGTGTCCACTCAAGGGTAGATCAGAAGATCCAGCCGTACGTGTTCCAAAGAGTGTCCACGATGGCTTCAGGAGGTGCCACCGTCAGGGCAACAGATTTTCCCGTGACAAAGCTGAAGTCACGCTCCAGATCCGGATCGGACGGGTCGGAGACGGCCAGGATCAGGTACCGACTGCCCTGGGCGACAGGAACTGCCTGGTACTTTCTCAGGAGAGAGTCAGGAATG
>JAKMDG010000135.1 GCA_022428035.1 Longimicrobiales bacterium | reverse complement strand
GGTATGCGCGATGCCGCATGATCCTTGATGGGGTGACACCCGGAGCGCCTCTTCGAGCACCCGAATCTTGCCCGGCTTCTTCACGATGTTCAGGCCTTCACCGTTCAGGAGTGCAACGCCCGCGGAGTCGTAGCCGCGGTACTCCAGGCGCTTCAGGCCAGCCAACAGGATCGGGGTCGCCTCGCGGGGGCCTACGTATCCAACGATGCCGCACATCTGGGTGTTCTCCTCTCTATCGTCTTTGCGCCGTCACACGACGCCGTCGAGCAGGCGACCCGCTCGATGGACCAACTCCTGTGCCACATCACGGCTCGGCGCCTCCGCGATCAGCCGAACAACCGGCTCGGTCCCGGAGGGCCGAACATGAAGCCACGCATTCTTATCCGTCCAGGTGAGGCGCAGCCCATCCGACTCGTCTCGCGAGTCCGCTCCGAGGTCCGCCTCGAGGGCTGAATACCCGTCGGCGAGGGCCTCCCGAGGAAACGAGACCTTCTCCTTCACGATCTCGTACTTCGGCCAGCGATCCGCGGCTTGTGACGGTGTCAAACCCTGCTCGGCAAGGTGCTGCAGGATGAGTGCCGATGCCAGCGGCGCGTCCCGGGTATGGTGAAGCGCCGGAAGGATGACTCCCCCGTTGCCCTCTCCCCCGACCACGGCACCCTCGGCCTGCATGCGACGAGCCACGTTGACCTCGCCGACCGGTGCACGCACGAGCGGAGAATGGAACGCATCAGCGACGTCCGCGACCACCGCACTGGTTGACAAGTTCGTGACGACCGGCCCCGGTGTCCTGACCAGAACGGCGGCGCAAGCGAGGGCCAGTGTCAGATCTTCTCCCATCGGCCGACCCGTCTCATCCACGAGCGAGAGTCGATCGGCGTCCGGGTCGATGGCCAGACCTACCGCAGCGCCCGACTCCGAGACCAGCCTCCCCAGATCGGCGAGATTGGCCGCGGTCGGTTCTGGGTCCCGGGGGAACCAGCCGTCCGGCTCCATTCCAATCCCGACCACTTCGCAGCCGAGGTGGTGCAGGAGTTCAGCGATCACGGGGCCACCCGCTCCGTGCACGCAGTCGACGGCCACTTTCAAATGAGCTCGTCGGATCTCGTCAACGTCGATCTGGGGCAGCGCCAGGATCGCGTCCAAATGGCGCGACCAGGCATCCTCGTCGGTGCTCAAGGATCCCAGATCGTCCCAGTTCGCACGAGGTGGGTCCTGCGTCGTCAGGTACTGGCGAAACTGCGCTGAGCGATCCGCGTCGAGGAAGATCCCTTCGCTGGACACGAGCTTCAGCGCGTTCCATTCGGAAGGATTGTGACTCGCCGTGACCCCGATACCACCGATTGCACCGTGATGTCGGACCGCCATGAGGATCGTGGGAGTCGGAACCACACCCACGTCGATCACGTCGCATCCCACGGATTGCAACCCAGCCGTCACCGCCCGCGAGAACATCGGCCCCGACACGCGTGAGTCCCGGCCGAGCACAACGACACGGCCCTCCTCGACCTCGCGGAGGTGTGCGCCGAGCGCGGCAGCGATCCCTGACATCAGCTCCGGCGTGAGCGGAGCGCCAACACGCCCCCGCACGCCCGAGACGCTCACCATCAGACTTTCGGGAAGATGAATCGGCACGGTCCCGGGTCCTTCGATTCTTGAGGAATTACGCGGTTGTCCGGGGCCTGACTCGGCTCCCGGAAGATTCTCGCGGAGACGGGTGGTGCGCGTCAACGCGATCCCCGATCTTGCGCCGCACCGGGGCCGTCGGACTCGCTGCACGGCCTCAGACCCTCTGATCGGATCCCTCCATGAGCGACGCCTCGAGCGACCTGTCCTTCGGTACCCTGGCCATTCATGCGGGCGTGGAGCCCGAACCGGTCACAGGGGCGATCATGACCCCGATCTTTCAGACCTCCACGTACGTGCAGCCGGCGGTCGGTGAACCCCGGGACGGCAAGTACGACTACGGACGGACTGCGAACCCCACGCGCGAAGCCCTTGAGGCGAGCATCGCCGCTCTGGAACGCGGCTCACACGGGATCGCATTTGCATCAGGACTGGCCGCGATCGAAGCCATCGTGAAGCGACTTTCTGCCGGCGATCATGTGGTCAGCGAGGAGAACACCTACGGCGGCACGACGCGCATGTTCAACCACGTGCTCAGCCGGTTCGGTATCGAGTTCACCTATGTGGATGCGCGGGATATCGACGCCGTGGCAGCAGCCATCAAGCCGAACACGAAACTCGTGCACGTCGAGACTCCAACGAACCCGATGATGAAGCTGTGCGACATCCGCGCTGTTGCGGATCTCGCGCATTCGCACAGTGCCCTGCTGTGCGTCGACAACACCTTCGCCTCTCCATTCAATCAGCGACCGCTGGAGCTCGGCGCGGATTTCACGATGCACTCGTCCACCAAGTATGTGAACGGGCACTCGGATGTGATCGGCGGTCTCG
>JAKMDG010000057.1 GCA_022428035.1 Longimicrobiales bacterium | reverse complement strand
GGTCGTGTGCTTTGCCGTACCGCTGTCTGATATGGCCCGGTCGTTCGCCTCGTTCGCCGTCGCTGCGGACCGGGGAGAGCCGGCCGGTCGGATTGTGGACGCGATGACCTCCGCGCCGTTCATGGTTGGGGGCACCGGGCGCACATGTACCGACGTGATGGCGACGGCCGGCGACCGCGTCTTCGTGAAGCTGGGTGCTGAGGGCGTATACGGCGCTGGGCTGCGGGATCGAGGCCTCGGTATCGCGATCAAGGTGGAGGATGGGGGCCGCCGGGCGGTTGAGGTCGCACTCCTTCATACGCTGAACGCGCTGGGTGCCGTCACGGATGACGAGGCGGAGGCGCTCAGGGCGCATGGCCGCCCTGCGATCACGAATACACGAGCCGAGATCGTGGGTGAGCTGCGGCCGGCGTTCGAGCTCACTCTAGCCGAATCGGGGGTCTGACATGTTCGTCGATCGCGCCGTGATCGAAGTGATCGCGGGGACCGGGGGTTCCGGAGCCGAAGCGTTCCGTCGGGAAACGGGCGTGCCTCGCGGAGGCCCCGCGGGTGGAGACGGGGGCAAGGGCGGTGACGTAGTCCTTCAGGCGGACGCTCAGCTGACCACACTCCTCGACTACAGCTACCGGCGCCACTACAAGGCGCAGCGAGGCATGCACGGCGAAGGGAGTAAGCGTACCGGAAAATCCGGGGAGGCTCTGGTCCTGCGCGTGCCGCCGGGTACGGTGGCCTACGACGCCGAGACCGACACGCTGGTAGGCGAACTCCTCGAGGATGGAGAGTCTGTCGTGATTGCCCTGGGCGGTCGAGGTGGCCGAGGGAACGCCCGCTTCGCGACCGCGACGAACCAGGCTCCCACGAGATGGGAGCCGGGGGTCGAGGGTGAGGAACGGACGATCCGTCTCGAACTCAAGCTGATCGCCGATGTCGGGTTAGTCGGTGAGCCGAACGCGGGCAAGTCGACCTTTCTCGCGACCGTGACGGCTGCTCAGCCCAAGGTCGCAGACTATCCGTTTACCACCCTCTCCCCGAACCTCGGCGTCGTCCAGCTATCGGACTTCCGTACGTTCGTGATCGCCGACATTCCCGGTATCATCGAGGGCGCGCACGAAGGAAAGGGGCTTGGCCATCAGTTCCTTCGTCACATCGAGCGTACTCGAATTCTGCTGTTGATGGTGCCGGTCGATGCTCCGGATCCACAGGCCGAGTTCGACCGCCTGCGGGCGGAGCTGGATGCCTACTCCGTGGATCTGGCCGCGACGCCGTTTCTGGTTGCGCTCACGAAAGTCGACATGCTCCCGCCGGATGCGGAGCTGCCCGCACTGGACACGGGGGATGCGATCGACGTAGTCCCCCTCTCGTCCGTCGCCCGAATGCACCTCGATGATCTTCTGGAGCGTCTCTGGCGGGCGAGTCAGCAGGTCGTGGCAGAGGAACGCGGCAGCGGTGGTGACGATGAGTGGTGGGCACCCTGACGCCTCAGTGGGATCGTTCGGAAGACCGGGCCCAGGATCTTCTTCTCCTCGATTCGTTACCTGGGGTGGGACCCGCCGGGGTTCAAAGGCTGGCTCGGAGCTTTGGCGGTGCGGCACAGGCCCGGCGGGCTCGCTTCAGGGACTTTGCCGCCATCGCCGGGGCAGACGCCGCCCGTGCTCGCGCGCGCAGGGACCTGGCTGATCAGGTCGACCGCGCGCTGGCCCAGGCCCATGAGCTCGACATGAGTGTGGTGACCTGGGGCTCAACCTGGTATCCCGATGAGTTACTGCATCTCGCGGATCCTCCGCCCCTGCTGTTCCTCAGGGGCAGGATCGAGCTCCTCGCACTCCGACCTGCGGTCACGATCGTCGGCTCGCGCCGGGTCACGACGCGCGGACGAGATGTGTCCCGTACCCTCGGTCGCAAACTTGCCGAGGCCGGCTCCGTCGTGGTGAGTGGCCTCGCGCTGGGTACCGATGGGCAGGCCCATCGGGGTGCGCTCGAGGCGGGTGGCGATACGATTGCGGTGCTGGGCGCAGGGGCGGACGTGAGCTATCCGAGGACCCATACGCGACTTCACCAGGTCATGGCCGAGCGCGGACTTCTGGTCACTGAGTTCGCGCCCGGAACGAAGGCCGCTCCGTACCACTTCCCGCGCAGGAATCGTGTGCTGGCAGCCCTGGGGGTCGACGCTGTCGTGGTGGTTGAAGCCGGAGAACAATCCGGGTCGCTCATCACCGTGGACCACGCACTGGACCTCGGTCGTGACGTCTGGGCCGTTCCCGGCCCGATCGACGGGTCTGCCTGCGCCGGTTCCAACCGGCTTCTGGCGGACGGAGCTCGGGCGCTCGTGTCGATCGGTGACTTCGTCGGCACGGTCGTCGAGCCGATGCGAGGGGAAAGCCACGCGAGCTCGTGCGCAAAACCCGTCGAGGATCGTCCGACCGGTACGTCTTCGGAAGAGCTCGTTCTCCGCTCTCTGTCAAACGACGCGCTGCCGGCCTCGGAAGTAGCTGTCCTGTGTGGTCAGTCAGTGTCGGACGTACTGGCCGCGCTGACGACGCTCGAGCTGAGCGGGCGAGTGGTCCGACTGCCCGGCCTGCGCTACCGGCGAGCCGCGTGAACGAATCAGTCACTCAACCGGTGGCTCCGGTAGAGGTCAGCTCGGTGTACGTACATGCGCCTTTCTGCGCTCGTCGCTGCCTGTATTGCGACTTTGCGGTCACGGTGCGGAAGACGGGCGATCTCGAGGGCTGGGTGCGAGCACTCGCCGGAGAACTCGTCTACGTCCAACGCGAGGGGCTCTTCGCACTGTCCGACCATCTGCGGACGCTCTACGTCGGCGGTGGGACGCCGTCGCTGCTGGGTCCTCAGGCGATGCAGGGGCTCGCTCGGGTGATCGGGCCAGATCGGCTCTCTGACCCGGAACTCGAGTGGACCGCCGAAGCCAACCCGGAGAGTTTTACGGCTGATGTCGCAGAGGGTTGGCGCGCGGCCGGCGTCAATCGCATCAGCCTCGGGGCTCAGAGTTTCGACGCAGGCGCGCTGCGCTGGATGGGACGTTTGCACGGTGCCGACGGCCCCCCAGCGGCGGTGGAGATCGCCCGCGATGTCGGTATCGACAACGTGAGTGTCGACCTCATCTTCGGGCTCCCGTCTCACCTGGGGCGTTCGTGGGAGGATGACCTGCATCGCGCGGTCGACCTCGATGTCCCCCACATCAGTCTTTACGGCCTCACCGTCGAAGCTGGCACCGCGCTGGGGCGCGCTGTGAAGGAACGGCGCGAGACTCCAGTCGACGACGACCAGTACCGGGAGGAATTCCTGGTCGCGGCTGAGGTACTGATAGCAGCCGGGTACCGCCACTACGAAGTGTCGAACTTCGCACGGCCGGGCTTCGAGTCGAGACACAACGCGACGTACTGGCTCGGCCAGCCCTACCTCGGTCTCGGGAACGGCGCTCACAGCTTTGCGCCGCCGGTCCGTCGGTGGAATCTGCGGGCCTGGGAGGAGTACAGCCTGGCCGCCCAGTCCTCCAGGAATCCTGAGGCTGAGCGGGAAGTTCTGGACACCGCCGCCGTCGCGCTCGAGCGCATTTGGTTGGGATTACGAACGGACCAGGGCCTCGTTCGACCCCCCGAGGGCACGGCCGTGGCTGGTCTCGTGGACGACTGGCTGGAGCGCGGTCTGGCTCGCCATATGCAGGATCGCGTGTGCCTGACGACCCAGGGCTGGCTCCTGCTCGATCGCCTTGCGGTGGACTACGACGCGGTTGGCTCGGGTTGACCCCCGACCGCGAGCGTTTCGAGATTCGGTAATGACTGCACTCGATCCCCATGACATGGCCGGCACGGATCTCACGGACAGGGAACGTCAGGTTCTTGAAGCCGTGGTCCGGACCTATGTCGATACCGCTGAACCTGCGGGAAGTCGAACCGTGTCGCGCGTCTATGATCTCGGGGTGTCGGCTGCGACAGTCCGCAACACCATGAGCGACCTCGAGGAGAAGGGCTATCTCTTTCATCCTCATACCTCCGCGGGTCGCGTGCCGACGGATCTCGCCTACCGTTTCTTCGTGGACCGACTCATGGAGCCTCATCAGCCGTCCGCGCATGAGCGCGCCCTGCTCGAAGAGGAGATCGAACGCTCCGGGACGTCAGCGGTCGAGATGCTTGTGCGTCACGCAACGAGAGCGCTGAGCCTGATCTCGAACGAACTCGGTGTGGCGGTGGCGCCGCGCGTCGACGACGCTCTTCTGGAGCGGCTCGAGCTGATCAAGGTGTCCAGTAACAAAGTGCTTCTGGTCGCCACCATTCGAGGTGGGCTGGTTCGAACGGTGTACGCGGACCTGCCCGTGGAGATTGATGAGGCGACGCTTCTGACCGTGACCGGCGCGCTCAACGAGCGGCTGGCCGGACTCACCTTCTCCGAAATACGCGGCTCGCTGCCCGAACGCCTGCGCGACTCACTCCCGGGCGACCACGGCTCGGACCTGATGAATGTCTTCGTCCAGTCCGGCGTGGAACTGTTCGACATCAAGGTCCTGGACGACACCAGCCTCCACCTCGGGCCGACCAGCGTTCTGGCGGGACAGCCCGAGTTCGAAAGCGGAGAGCAGCTCAAGGGGCTCATCACGCTCACGGAACAGCGGGATCTTCTGGCTCAGACGGTGGGTAATCGGCGGCATGGAGGTCGTCTCCGTATCACGATCGGAGAAGAGAACGATTCGAGCGTGCTCTCGGACTTCACGCTGGTGACGGCGGAGTATCACATCGGCGATCTGAAGGGTGTCATCGGCGTCATCGGTCCCACGCGCATGCCCTACGAAAAAGTCGTGACAATCGTCGACTACACGTCGACGCTGGTAACACGCATTCTGGCACCATGACGCGTTCAGGCCCCTCGGGGGCCTGCACCAACGCGTTCAACAGGAAATAGATGTCCGACTACTATCAGCTCCTCGGTGTATCGCGCGACGCGGATGCAGAGGCGATCAAGAAGTCCTACCGGAAGCTCGCGCTCGAGTATCATCCTGATCGAAATCAGGGCTCGAAGGAGGCCGAGGAACGCTTCAAGGAAGTTACCGAGGCGTACGAGGTACTTCGCGACTCCGAGAAGCGCGCGATGTACGACCGGTACGGCAAGCAGGGCGTCCGTGGCGCCGGGGCCGCCGGCGGTCAGGCCGGATTCGACTTCAGCGATGCCATCGACGTCTTCATGCAGGACTTCGGCGGCTTTTCCGGTTTTGAGGAGATGTTCGGCGGGCGCGGTGGACGCGGGCAGCGAGCGTCGAGCCGCAAGGGCCAGACGG
>JAKMDG010000052.1 GCA_022428035.1 Longimicrobiales bacterium | reverse complement strand
CTCGTGTACCCCGGGCTGGCCTCCGATCTGGCGGGACTGGCGGGCGTCGCTCTGGTCTTCTTCCGGTCTCCCGAACAGCCTGTCGTAGCCTGGACCCGTTGGGCCGGCGCGACGCTCGCGGCCGGCGTGGTCGCAGGATTCTTCGTTCTGACGCCTCCAGCCGGTCCCGCGGCAAGCGTGGTCGTGACATCCCCTGATGCGACGGCGTCGCGTGGTGTATCAGTCGGCTCGCAGGAGTTCCTGTCTCTCGGTACCGCGGGCACGGGGGGCCTCTACTATCCCCTCGGCGGTGCGATCGCGAGTCGGTTGTCGATCGCGGATGACGCTCGCCAGTACACGGCTGAGGTCAGCGGAGGCTCGGTCGAGAACGTGAACCGCATTGCTTCGGGACAAATGGATGTCGCGATGGCGATCGCCTCGACCATGTACCAGGCCCAGCGGGGCGAGGGCGACTTCACGACGGCCCTTTCCGAGCTGCGGGCGATTGCTCCGCTCTATGCCAACGTGACGCACATTCTCGTGCCGGCGTCGTCACCAGCGCTGTCGGTGGCCGACTTCGGGGGCCTGCGTGTTTCGGTTGGCGCGGCGGGGAGCGGCACGGAGCAGCTGGCTCGTCACGTGCTGTCTGCGCATGGGCTTACATACGATGACCTGACTCCGCAGTACCTGTCGTTCGCTGAGTCGTCAGCGGCGTTGCGGGATGGTGCGATCGATGCGGCAATCATCTCCGTGGGGTATCCGGCGGCCGCGGTGCTGGAAGCCACGACGACATCGGCCATGCGCCTGATCGGTTTTTCCGACGAGGTACTCGATGAGATGTATCAGGAGCATCCGTACTACTCCGAAGGCCTGATTCCTGAGGGCGCGTATCGCGGGGTCGAGGCACCGATCAAGACGCTCGCGGTCATGAACTGGGTGTTTGCGCTCGAAAGCCTGCCCGACGACGTCGTCACGACACTCCTCAACATTTTCGAGAATGATCGTGTCTCCTTGGAGCAGGTGCACGACATGGCCCGGCAGATCGACCTGGACAATCTGTCCACGGCACCGATCCCGCTTCATTCGGCCGTCACCCGCTGGATTTCCGAGAGGTAGGGGTGGATCAGCTTCTCGGGTAAACATACGTTTATCTTCGTGATGCTAAGAGCCATGGGGCGTACCGCCCTTCTGACAATCGGATTGCTACTTCTCCCCGAGCCGGCGTCGGCTCAGCTCGGGCAGGAGGTGTCCATGTCCCCGGAAACCGAGCTGTCGGCCCGGGTCCGTGGGAACCGTATTGAGCGTGGCCCCCCTCTCGAGGTTCTGGACTCGTCCTGGAAGCTCGAGGACATCGAGATCGACGGGCAGATCGATGAGGCGGACTGGGAGACCGCCCGGATCTTCAGCGGCTTTACACAGCGCGAGCCGGTCGAAGGTGGTCCCGCCCAGCAGGATACAGAGGTTCGAGTCCTTTTCGGTGACGATGCGATCTGGATTGCGGCACGTATGTGGGATACCGAGCCGGGTGCCATCGACCGTCGGCTCACACGACGAGACGGCCACGGCACCTTCGATAATTTCAGCGTCCACCTGGACCCGAATCTCGATGGCCTCACCGGCTACCGGTTCTCGGTAAGCGCCGCCAATGTCCAGAGCGACACGTACTTCTACAACGACGACAAGATGGACGGCGCTTGGAATGCTGTCTGGTCTTCAGCGACCCACGTCGACGAACATGGCTGGTCTGTCGAACTCCGGATCCCACTCTCGCAGATCCGATACCAGGCTTCCGAAGATCCGCAGACGTGGGGCATCAACTTCCAGCGACTGCGCATCGCCTCGAACGAGCGCAGTTACTACTCCCTGGTCTCCCGAACCCGGAAGGGGATCGTGAGCCAGATGGGCCGGATCGAAAATGTTCAGGTCTATCGCCCCGCGCGGCGCCTCGAGGTGCTGCCCTATGCGGTGAGCAGTCTCGAGCGAGGTCCGGCCGTGGAAGGAGACCCGTTCTTCGACGGTTCCGCTGCGGGCAGCCGCATGGGCGTCGATATCAGTTACGGTCTCGGTGCAGCGTTCACGCTAGATGCGACGATCAACCCGGATTTCGGTCAGGTCGAAGCTGACCCGGCGGTCATCAACCTCTCGGCCTTCGAGGTCTTCTTCCCCGAGCAGCGTCCGTTCTTCGTGGAGGACGCGCGGAACTTCGACTTCGGACTTTCGGGTGGGAGAAATTCGCTTTTCTACAGCCGCCGCATCGGTCGGTCACCTCAGGGCAGAACGCCAAGCGACGTCGAGTTTTCGGATGTACCCCAGAACGCGACGATTCTCGGGGCCGCCAAGCTTGCAGGCCGCACGTCCAGTGGTCTCTCTGTCGGCGCCATGACCGCCATCACCGGGAACGAGTTCGGCAAAGGGTTATACGCCTCGGGTAGCCAGGGAGAATTCCTCGTCGAGCCACAGACGACCTATGGGGTTTTCAGTCTCGGCCAGGACTTCAACGAGGGCACCACGCAGATTCGTGGCCTCGGCACCGTCATGAATCGTGATCTGCCCGCCGACGGATCCTTCGACTGGCTTACGGCAAATGCGTTCGATGCTGGCGTTCGCTTCGAGCATCAGTGGAACGACCGTGACTGGGCGCTCTGGGGCTTCTTCGCGGGGAGCCACGTCCGTGGCTCTGAGGCAGCCATGACTCGGGTCCAGCGATCCTCGACGCATTTTCTGCAGCGCCCCGACGCTACCCGCTTTTCTGTCGACGAGAATGCGACTTCGCTGAGCGGCCGGGACTGGCGCCTGCAGTTGGACAAGCGAAACGGAACGCACTGGACAGGCTCCATCTGGGCTGCTGAAGTCTCCGACGTGTTCGAGGTTGGTGACATTGGCTTCTCCACGAACGCCGAACGCCTGGATGGAGGTTTTCGCGTCGGCTATCGGGAGATCCAGCCTGGTGAGTACTTCCAGGACTACAGTTTCACGCTCTCCAGCTTCCACAACTGGAGCCATGAAGCGCTCGACGACACGTGGTCGATCGATTCGTGGCACAACGCTCGTACCAACGGCAACTACTCGCTTCGTGCAAACGCCAAGTTGACCAACTGGTGGGACGTACGAGCAAGCGCGCGGTACGAGCCGCAGAAGATGAGTCGGCGGGACACCCGTGGTGGACCGATGATGGTCGGGCCGGCCAAGGTCTCGTGGAACGCACACGTCAATACGGACTGGCGGAAGTCGGTGAGCATCGGATTCGACTACGATCAGAGTGATGATCGTATTGGTCGGGGTGGGCGCCGGCAGATTCGGGCGAACTTCAATGTCCGTCCGTCGGACAACCTCTCTCTCTCCTTCAACCCGAGTTACGAGGTATCGAAATCCGGGAATCAATACGTGACCGCCACGAGCATGCTCCCGTACGATCCGACGTTCGGCTCACGCTACATCTTTTCCGACCTCGACCGGAACACCGTTTCTATGCAGACACGGCTGAACTGGACGTTCAGTCCGACGCTCACGCTGGAACTCTTCGTGCAGCCACTGCTCTCCTCGGGGGACTATGTGGCGTACAAGCAACTGAGCGAGTCTCAGACGTTCGACTTCGACACGTTCACGCCTGGTGCGACTGACGAGCAGCCTGCGGGTGTCTTCTGCAGCAGCTCGATCTGTGAGACGGTCTCCGAGAGCGGTACGACCTACCAGAACGTCGACTTCAACGGCGACGGACAAGCCGACTATTCCTTCCGTGACCGTGACTTCAACGTGCGCTCCTTGGTCGGCAACGCCGTGCTTCGATGGGAATACCGTCCAGGCTCCACGATCTTCTTCGTATGGCAACGGAACCAGTATGGCAGCTCCCAGCGGGGCGACTTCGACTTCGATCGTGACTTCGCGGGCCTCTGGAGCGCGCCGTCTGAGAACCGATTCATCGTGAAGGTGAACTACTGGCTGGGGCTCTGACCTGATCGCATTCTGTCGGTCTTCGTTGGAAGACCTCAACAGGCAAAATGCTCATGCACGGTTCGCGCTGGACTGTATCCAATCTCGCCCCCGGCATGCCGCGCGTGGCCTTCCTCGTGTTGCTTGCAGCGTTGGCCGCGCCTCAGCTGGCCGCAGGTCAGGTTGCCACCCTCGCGGAGCGCCACCAGCTCGACGAGCGCATGGCCGAATATGTCGATGAGCCCGGTGCCGTCGTTGCCGTAGTCCGAGAGGGGAAGGTGGTTCTTGCCGAGGGTTACGGCCTGGCGAACCTCGAGCACGGAATCACGCTCGCTCGAGAGACGGTTCTCGATATCGGCTCCGTCGCGAAGCAGTTCACGTCATTCGCGATCGCACTCCTCGCGGACGAGGGAACGCTGTCGCTCGACGACGACATCCGCATCCATCTGCCCGAGGTGCCCGATTTCGGTGACGTCATCACCGTCCGGCACATGATTCATCATATGAGCGGCCTCCGTGAGATCTATAACTCGGAGTCGTTGGCCGGCCGACAAGATGGGGATGCCATGCAGCAGGGAGACGCGCTGCGGCTCACCGAGCATATGCATGACCTGAATTTCACGCCCGGTGATCGGTATCTATACTGCAATACCGCGTATATGCTGCTCGCAGACATCGTATCACGCGCGTCGGGTATGCCGTTCCCGGAGTTCATGGCCGAACGTGTGTTCGGGCCGGTGGGCATGCACCACACGACGATTATGTCGAAGCTCGGTCAGTCCATCCCGGGTGTGGCCGAGTCGTACACTCCTGACGATGACGACTTCGTTCGCGTCTTCGACAACAGCAGTCTCTACGGGGCTGGCGGCATGTACTCGACCGTGGACGATCTGGCCCTCTGGATGAACAACTACGCCACCGCGGCGGTGGGCGGCCCCGCCGTGATCGAGCAGATGCAGCAGCGAGGCGTGCTGAACGACGGTGAACAACTCTCCTATGCGTTCGGGATCAACGTCGGCGAGCTGCGTGGTCAGCGTGCAATTCGGCACACGGGATCAAGCGCCGGTTTCCGCGCGAGCTTCATGTTCCTGCCTGAGCTGGCGGGCGGAATCATCACCTTGAGCAATCGATCCGATATGGGTTCGGTCATGCCAGCCGACGTGCTCGAGATCTTCTTCGGCGATCACCTCAAGCCACTGCCTGCTGACGAACCCGCCAGCGATGAGGATCTCGTCGATGATGATGAGTCCGAGTCCTGGAGCCCCACCACGACGCAGATCGCCAGTCTGGCGGGCTCGTACTACAGCGAAGAGCTGGAGACGGTCTATACGCTGTATGTGGAGAACGGCATGCTGATGGGGCGCCATCGCCGGCATGGGACATTCGAGCTCCAGGCGACGGCTCCGATGACCTTCGAGGGCCCAGGCTTCTTCGGGACTGCGGTGTTCGAGACGAGCGCCGGTGGCCTTTCCCAGACGTTTCGCGTCTCGAATGGGCGCGTACTGAACCTCCTTTTCCAGAAGGTCGACCTCTGATGCGACTGCCTCCGATGCCACCCTACGGACTATGCTCGGCTCTGTTTGGTGCCGCGCTGTGTCTCACCGCGACTTCACTCGACGCGCAGGTCACCATTGCGGAGCTGTCGATCACTCAGCTGCAGGAACTGATGTCGAGCGGGGAGGCCACTTCGGTGGACATCACGCAAGCGTACCTGGACCGTATCGAGGCATACGACCAGCAGGGTCCCTCCATCAACGCGATGGTCTGGCTGAACCCGAATGCACTGTCCGATGCCGAGGCCCTGGATCGAGAGCGAGCGGAGCGGGGCCCGCGGAGTCCGATGCATGGCGTTCCCGTGATTCTGAAAGACAACTACGACACACCCGAGATGCCAACGGCTGCCGGCTCCCTCGCGCTCGCCAGCAACTTTGCACCTGATGATGCTTTTCAGGTGGCCAGGCTGCGGGCCGCCGGTGCGATCCTTCTCGGCAAGGCGAACATGCACGAGTTGGCGTCGGGCATTACGACGATCTCGTCGATGGGTGGTCAGACCAGGAATCCCTATGACCTGACCCGCAACCCGGGCGGATCGAGTGGTGGGACTGGAGCCGCGATCGCGGCCAGCTTCGCTACGGTCGGCTGGGGCAGTGACACCTGCGGATCCATTCGTATTCCGGCGGCGCAAAACGACCTGGTGGGTCTGCGCCCAACGAAGGGCCTGTCCAGCATCGACGGGATCATCCCACTCGCCCACACGCAGGATGTGGGAGGGCCGCTCGCCCGGACCGTGCGCGATCTCGCAATCTCGCTCGACGTGGTCGTCGGCCCCGACCCGAACGATCCGGCGACGGCGCTTGTGGAGGGTATCGAGCTCCCACGCTTTGTCGACGCCCTCGATGCGACTGCCCTGCAGGGCGCCCGCATTGGAGTTCTCGAAGACTACTTCGGATCCGCTCCCGAAGAAGCTGCCGCCGCTCGACTGGTTCGAGCCGCGATCGATCGGATGGTCGAACTCGGAGCGGACACGGTAACGGTCGAGATCCCCGACCTGGACGAGCTCATTTCCGGGTCTGGTGTGATCGGATACGAAACCAAGTGGGACCTCATCGACTATTTTGAGCTTACCCCTGACGCACCGGTGTCCTCTCTTGGTGAGATCCTCGAAACCGGGCTCGTACACGAGGCGCTCGTGCCGCGCATGCGTACGCGCAACGAGTCCGAAGAGCGGAACTCCGAGGCGTACCTGGCGGCACTCGCCAAGCGCGAGCCGCTGCGACAGGCGGTCGAGGCAACGCTCAACCGGCACTCCCTGGATGCCCTGGTCTTTCCGACCGTCCGGACCATCCCGGCCGTGATTGGTGACCCGCAACGAGGATCGAGTTGTAGTCTGGGGGCGAACACTGGACTGCCGTCGATCAGCGTTCCTGTGGGCTTTACCACCGGGGTGCCGATCGGGATGGAAATGATGGCTCGGACGCTCGAAGATGCGCAGCTCGTTGCGATGGCATTCGCCTTCGAGCAGGGTACCGATCACCGACGCATCCCAACGACGACGCCACCGCTGGTGTATGGTGTGGCGCCGTCCCCGGTAGACCTGGTGATGCAGATGGGTAGGCCCGCCGGCCTGATCGAGTCTCCGGCCCCGAGCGTATCGATCCTGGGCACCGTGACGCTCGATCCTGTGATGAGCCACCTGTTGCTCGACATCGAGCTGGTCGGGGTCGAACCACAGGATGTGATGGGCGTCGCGCTGCGATATCCCCATTCGGCGGGTGGGTGGCAGGTGGCCCACCTCGTGCTGCGGGCAGGCCAGATTAACGGTCGGGTCCTGGCGGATCTGTCGGCCGTCCAGCGTGAGCACCTCGAGGCGGGAGCCATGCACCTTGTCGTGCTGACCCGTGGGCGGCCCCTGGGCGCTCTCGTGGTCGGCCTCGGTTCAACGGACTGAGTTGGATCGATTTGCCTCGGCTATTCCTCCTCGCATCGCTGCCCCTGGCCGTCTCTTGTACTCACCAGGAGCCAACCGACCTCAGCGTTCTGCAGGTTGTCGACAGCGTGTATGTTGCCCCGGCGACAGCCGAGCCGTTCACGGGGTCGGTGGTGCGGCACTTTGCTGCGCAGCCCGATGAGGTTCAGCTGAAGGGTACGCTTCGTGACGGCGTCTTCGACGGCGAGCTTGTCGTGTATCACCCGAATGGTCGAGTACGATTCATGGGCAGTTTTCGTGCAGGTGAGCGATGCGGATCTTGGACGGAGAACGCCGATTCGAGCGCAACGGGCAGTCTTCACCAGATCCTCCGGCGTGAGGTCGAGACTCTGGGGCTGTACCCCGCGTGCGAGGGCGAGGAGACGGGCTGAACAATGGAACTCTGGGAAATTTTCATTCTGGTCGCACTGACCGCTGGGTTTTTCTGGCTGATCATGTACGCGGCGCAGTACGCGCGGTCGAAGAAGGAGGACGAGTGAGCGAGCCCCTGGTTTGTCAGCGAGATGCGTTTCAGCTCGCCCGTGAGGACCATTACTTGAATTGCGCCTACATGGGGCCACTCCCGCGGGTGGCAGAAGAGGCGGGCTTCGATGCGATTCGACGCAAGGCGGTGCCGACCCGGATCGCCACACCCGATTCATTCTGGGACACTGACGCATTACGGGACCTTTATGCTCGTCTGATCAGCGCGGACGATCCGGGCCGCGTAGCGATTCAGCCCGGTGTCTCATACGCGGTGGCGACAGCGGCAAAGAATCTGCCGGTTTCATCTGGTCAGAACATCGTCCTGACCCATGAACAGTTCCCGGGCAACGTCTATTCTTGGCATCGCCTGGCTGGCGAATCTGGTGCCCAGCTTCGGGCAGTCGATCCCGGCGCAGGAGCGGACCGCGGTCGTCGCTGGAATGAGCGTCTGCTGGAGTCGATCGACTCCGGCACGGCGATCGTCGCGGTCCCCAATGTGCATTGGACCGACGGCACCCTTTTCGACCTCGAGGCGATCGGACGGCGATGTCGCGATGTCGGTGCTGCGCTGTTCGTAGATGCGACTCAGTCGGTCGGAGCTCTTCCGTTCGATCTCGCTGCGATTCAGCCCGACGTCGTTGTATCCGCGACATACAAATGGCTCCTTGGGCCCTACTCCCTGGCGCTGACCTGGTTCTCGGAGCGTTTCGAGAATGGAGTTCCGATCGAGGAGACGTGGATTGCCCGCAAGAACAGTCGGGAATTCCAGCATCTCGTGGACTACCAGGACGAGTACATCCCTGGCGCCGTTCGATACGACATGGCGGAGCGGTCCAGCTTCTTCCTCACTCCGATCGCGCGAGCAAGCCTCGAGCTGATCCTCGAGTGGACGCCAGAGCGGATCCAGCGGTACTGCCGTGACCTGACGACAGACTTCCTGCGGGAGTCCGTCGAGCTCGGTTATTCGGTGGAGGATGATCAGTGGCGAGGAAGCCACCTGTTCGGGCTGCGTATGCCCGACGGGATCGATCTGGTCGCGCTCAGGGAAACTCTGGCCGCACGTAGCGTCTCCGCTTCACTGCGGGGAAGCGCGCTGCGGGTTTCTCCGAACGTCTACAATGACGAGGTGGACATCGGAGTGCTGC
Source organism: Longimicrobiales bacterium (assembly GCA_022428035.1). Lineage (GTDB taxonomy): Bacteria > Gemmatimonadota > Gemmatimonadetes > Longimicrobiales > Gaopeijiaceae > UBA2589. The sequence goes on along the minus strand of JAKMDG010000052.1, from coordinate 11,898 downwards.
TCGAGGTGCTGAAGGGGGCAGTCCGCTAGGCTCGCTCGTCAGCGTCCTTGTACACCAAAGACGATGTTGGCCTGCGCGCCCACACGGATCTCCTGCTGGTCGAACCAGCCCTGTCGGACCTCCAGCGCGAACATGGCGGGGGCGTCACTCGGATACGAGTCGGTCACGAGTGGCTCCATCGCGATCACGTCTACAATACGGTAGGACGGGTCCATGTATGCGATGTCGAGGGCCACGTACGTGTTGGCCATCCAGAACGAGCGCGGCTGACTGTCCTGGAAGACGAAGAGCATGCCGGTACCGTCCGGTACCTCATCACGGTACATGAGTCCCTGAGCCCGCTCGTCGGCGGTTGCCGCGACTTCTGCGACTACGGTGTCGGCTCCGAAGATGACCCACGCATATCCTGCGGGTGGCAGGACATTAAGATCAGATGTTTCCGATCTCGACGACGCCGCCACGACCTCCGCTTCGGAGGTGTTCGAACCGTCGGCCGGCACCGCGCTCGCGTCCGAGCATGCGGCCGCTCCGATCCAGAGAGCCAGTAGGCCTAAAACGGCGCGGCTATTGGCCCGATCAGTATTGTGAAAAAGTTCACGAAGTACCATATGTAGGCTCCCAATAAGCCCGAAACGGGTATAACTTACCGCGCCTTCAAAAGGTCCCGAACGAGAGCGTCAGGCTTCTCCCGGACCCGATGATACTGGTAGAGTCGCGGATGGCGACTTGTTCCAGGAAACGCATGGAGTGCTCAGCATGATCGATCACAATCTCCTCGACATCCTCGTGTGTCCAGAAACGAAGCAGGCGCTTCGTGTCGCGGACGCGGCGCTGTTGGAGACGTTGAATTCGTCGATCACCGCTGGTTCGATCACGAATCGTGGCGGTGAGGCGGTCACGGTCGCCGTGAACGAGGCGCTCATTCGAGAAGACGGTGACGTTCTTTATCCGGTACGGGATGACATCCCGATCATGTTGATCGACGAGTCGATCCCACTACCCACACAGGCATGATGGTACGACTTCCCATTGCTGGAAAAACGTTGCTGCCGCTGCTGCTCATCGGCGCGGCTGCTTGTGACGCTACGCCACCGCCGGTTGGTATGGAGCGGGGCGCCGAACTCTATGAGACCTGCGCTCCGTGCCATGGTGATGCCGGTTCAGGCAACGTCGACATCGCAGCTCCTTCGATTGCCGGCCTTCCCCAGTGGTACGTCGAGGATCAGCTTCGCGGCTTCCAGAACGAATATCGCGGCGACCATGCGGAGGATTTGCCCGGGCTGCGTATGCGTCCGATGGCGGTTTCGCTCACGCGAGAGGGAGATGTCGAGTCGGTCGCACAGTTCGTAGCGTCGCTCGACGCCGTCTATCCCGAGAGTACACTGCATGGGAACGCCGGCGTAGGCGCCGCATCGTACGCGGTGTGTGTCGCCTGTCACGGGGAGGATGGTCTCGGCAACGCCGATCTGCACTCACCTCCCATTGTGCAGCTCGACGACTGGTACCTGCTCAACCAGCTCCGCAACTTCAAGAACGGAGCGCGCGGTGCGCGGCCCGATGATGTCTGGGGGGCTACGATGCGCGTGAACTCTCTGGTTCTGACCGACGAAGCGATGCAGGACGTCATCGCGTACGTCCAGACCCTCAGGTAGGACGACACCATGGCTGAACACGCTGTTACCGAATCGAAGTCCAAGGTACCGGCCCCGGTGTCGGACTCTGACAACGAAGCGCTGCTCGACGCGGAGAAGACGTTCAAGATTACCGTGATCGGGGCGGTTCTATTTGGGCTCTCGGCTCTCTTCATCATCCTGCGGACGAGGTTGGGTTAGTCCGATGCTAGAACTGGTACAGGCCTCGACCTACGCGGCCTCGATCGACAACCTCATCCTGTTCATCGGCATCATCGTCGGGGTCTGGTTCCTGCTCGCCGAGGGCCTCTTCTTCTGGTTGATCTGGAAGTTTCGCGCGAAGCCGGGTGAGAAGTCGCAGTATCTGGTCGGCAACGAAAAGCACGTCAAGCGCTGGATCACGATTCCCCATGCGCTTGTCCTCGTGTGTGACGTTTTCATTGTCGTCGGCGCGGTCCGGGTCTGGTACAACGTGAAGCAGCAGCTTCCCGAGCCGGATTCGGTCATCCGGGTCACGGGCCAACAGTGGGCCTGGACGTTCCAGCATCCCGGGGCTGACAACGAACTCGACACGTCAGACGACATTTTCACGGTGAACGATCTGCATGTGGAGGTCGAGAAGACCTACCATTTCAAGCTCGAGTCCCGGGACGTGCTCCACTCGTTCTCCGTTCCCGTCTTCCGTCTCAAGCAGGATGCCATTCCGGGTCGCTCGATCACCGGGTGGTTCGAGCCGACCTTGACCGGCGAATATGACGTTCAGTGCGCAGAGATCTGTGGTATCGGCCACGGTGTGATGGCCGCCCGGATCCACATCGAAGACGCGAACACGCATGCGGCGTGGATCTCGTCGGCGTCCGCAGCGACCACACCGTAAAGGGCGAAGTCAGATGGCAGATACAGTAGCCGACGTCCACCAGCACGAGGCTCACGGTCACGGCGACCATCATCACGACCAGAGCTGGCTCGAGAAGTACGTCTTCTCGACGGATCACAAGATCATCGGCATGCAGTACATGTTCACCGGCATGTTCATGGCTGTGATCGGTGGCTACATGGCCTACGTGTTCCGGATGCAGCTTGCGTTCCCCGGCATTTCGGTCCCTGGGTTTGGTCAGGTATCGCCGGGTGAGTACAACGCGCTGATCACGAACCACGGCACGATCATGATCTTCTGGGTGGCGATGCCCGTCCTGATCGCTGCCTTCGGGAACTTCCTGATTCCGCTGATGATCGGCGCGGATGACATGGTCTTCCCGAGGATCAACCGCCTGTCATTCCAGATCTTTTTCCTCAGCTCCATCGTTCTGCTGGTGTCCCTGTTCGTCGAAGGGGGGGGCTTTGGAGGTGCCTGGACCTCGTACCCACCCTTGTCCGCGAACGGGGATTACAACCAGACCCAATTAGGCGCATCTCTCTGGCTCATTGCCGTGGCGCTCGAATTCGTCGCGTTCCTCCTGGGTGGTATCAACTTCATCACTACCCTGATGAACTCGCGCGCGCCGGGCATGAAAGCGTACGACATCCCTCTGGTATGCTGGATGATCGTGATCGCGAGCATCCTGTTCATGCTGTCGGTCGGGCCGCTTCTTGCCGGTGCGGTGATGCTGCTGTTCGACCAGACGCTGGGGACCGGGTTCTACGATCCGGCCCGGGGTGGTGACCCGATCCTATGGCAGCATCTCTTCTGGTTCTTCGGTCACCCGGAAGTGTATGTCGTGCTCCTTCCGGCAATCGGCATTACGGTCGAGGTCATGGCGACCTTCGCCCGGAAGAAGATCTTCGGATACAAGATGGTTCTGTACACAGCCGTCGCGACGGGTGTACTGAGCTTCTTTGTCTGGGCCCACCATCAGTTCATCGCCGGTATCGACCCGCGCATGGCGAACGTCTTCACGATCACCACGCTTCTGATTTCCGTGCCGATCGCGGAGATGCTCTTCGTAATGATCGCGACGTTGTACGGAGGCTCGATCAGGTTGACGACCCCCATGCTCTGGGCGCTCGCCTTTATGGCCGAGTTCCTGATTGGAGGTGTGACGGGAATCTTCCTCGGTGCCAGCGGCGCGGATATCTACTTCCACGACACCTACTTCGTTCTGGCGCACTTCCACTACACGTTCTTCCCGATCGCGATTATCGGATCGTTCTGCGCCTTCACGTATTGGTTCCCGAAGATGTTCGGGAAGATGATGAATGACACCCTGGGCAAGATTCACTTCTGGGGCACGGTCATCCCGTTCAACTTCATCTTCATCCCGCTCTTCGTGCTTGGGATGGGTGGCCAGCATCGCCGCATCTACAACTTCCAGCACTTCCCGCAGATTGCGGGCCCCGAGTATTTCCAGCTTCGCGAGATCGCGACGATCGCGCTCCTGGTCATGCTGGCGTTCCAGCTGGTCTTCTTCTACAACATCATCATGAGTTGGATGCGTGGAGAGAAGGCGGGTAAGAACCCCTGGAAGGCGAACACTCTCGAATGGACCACGGAGTCGCCGGCGCCACACGGCAATTGGCCCGTGGATGAGTTGCCGACCGTGTACCGGGGACCGTACGAGTACGGCCATCCGGATCGCGAAGAAGACTACTGGCCCCAAAACCTCCCTGGCTGATGGCACACGCAAGACCGATCGCAACGACCCGGAGCGCTACCGGGATTCCCACGCCACGTCTGGCGATTTGGTGGATTGTGGCGTCAGAGGTTGTCATTTTCGGCGGCCTGCTTGGCGTCTACCTGATGCATCGTATCGGCCACCCGGAATGGGCTGAGGCTGCGTCGCATACGCAGACCTGGCTCGGGGCCATCAACACCTTCGTCCTCCTTACGTCCAGCTTCACGGCGGTGCTTGCGCACCAGGCTGCGGAGAAGGGCAAGGGCAAGGAGGCCGCGAAGCTACTGGGCTTCACGATCCTCGGGGCCATGATGTTCCTGATGATCAAGTCGTACGAGTGGTACGGCGAGATCGCTGCCGGTTACACGATCACCGCGAACACCTTCTGGTCCTTCTACTACACGGCGGCGGGACTGCACGCCCTTCACGTGATCGCCGGTGCGATCATCATGGGCTTCATCGCAGTCGATGCGTACCGAGGTCGTGAACTCCACCGCGTCGAGATTATCGGCATCTATTGGCACTTCGTCGACGTGGTCTGGATCTTTCTCTTCCCGCTTCTCTACATCGCGAAGTAGCGACATGTCCGAGAACAACGACGGCCACGACGACGGCCATCACGTCAATTACCGCGGCATCTACATTGCCCTGCTGATTCTCTTCCTGATCTCCGTGGCGGGTCCAGAGATCGGCGAGAGGATGGGGCTGCCCTGGCTTACGCTCGTGACCGCTTTTGGTATCGCGATCGTGAAGGCTCGTCTGGTGATCAACAACTTCATGCATCTCGCGTGGGAGAAGCGGATCATGAAGTGGGTCCTGGCGACGTCCGTGATCCTCATGTTCCTGATGGTGGCGGGTGTGTCGCCTGACGTGATGAATCACGAGGGCAACAACTGGGAGAACCTTGCCGCCAAGGAGGCCGTCCAGAGGGGGCTAGCTGAGGCGGCGGGATACTCGAACGAGGAGGGAGAGGCCGCGGAAGAAGCTGAGGTCGTGGTGGCTGCTGGCTTCAGTGCCGCCACGTCGTACGGACAAATCTGCGCGACGTGCCATGGCGCTGAGGGTGCGGGTGACGGGATTGCAGGTGCGGGGCTCGACCCCGCTCCGGCCAACTTCACGGACCTCGCCTTCTGGAACGATCCCATCCGGACTGACAACGTGCGCGAGCGTGTGCTCACGGTCATTCGTGACGGCGGTCCCGCGATTGGAGCCTCGGCGCTGATGGCCCCCTGGGGTGCCCTCTACACGGACGACCAGCTCGAGGAGATGGTCGATTTCGTGTTGTCGTTCCGCCCCAACCCGTAAGAGCTGACGTACGATGAGCGCAGAGTCAGCGACGTACCCGGAAGCGAGGCCGGCTCGACGCGAGCCGGTCGTTCCCAACGGGGTGCTTGGGATGATGATCTTCATCTTCACGGAGGTCATGTTCTTCTCCGGCCTGATCTCCGCACACACCATCGTGAAGTCCCAGGCGGCAGGTCAGATGTGGCCTCCGTACGGTCAGCCACGGCTTCCGATCGAAGAGACGGCTCTGAACTCGCTCGCCCTCCTCGTGAGTGGCATGATCCTCATCTTCACGTGGTTCGCCTTCAAGCGTGAGCCTGGGCAGGCACGGATTCCGCTGCTGCTGTCGATCGTCCTCGGGGGCCTCTTCGTTGGCTTTCAGGGTGTAGAGTGGGTGGCACTTCTCACCGAGGGCCTCACGATGCAGTCGAGCGCCTATGGTGGCTTCTTCTACCTCATCGTCGGCTCACATGCGATTCACGCGGTGGGTGCGCTCGTCGCGCTGATGTGGACCTACGATCGTCTGAACAAGGACATGTTGCGGTCTTCGCAACTGGCTACGGTGTCTGCGTTCTGGTACTTCGTCGTTCTTGTCTGGCCCATTCTTTATTGGCAGGTGTACCTATGATGCGCTTTGCCGTCATCCCTCTCGTGGCGCTAGCCCTCATGGCCGTGTTACCCGAGGCTGCCTGGGCCTGCCCGGTCTGCTTCGACTCGAGCGACGAGAACCGTCAGGCCTTCATTGCGACCACCGCATTCTTGAGCCTGCTCCCCCTGGGTATGGTAGCGGGTGCCGGGATGTACATCCGGAAGCGGACGCGTGATATGGACGAAGATTCCGTCGACTCCGCGCCGCTCGACTAGGAGTTCAGCTCTGGCGGGTTGTCATGCCCGTGAGCTGCGCCTAACGTCACAAGCGGCACATCTCGGAAGCCGGTGAGATTCCGGCGCGGTCCCGCCACTGTGTTGGGCTTGGTCTGAGAGAAGCAGTACGTCTCTGACCGAAACGGACGTTCGATATGCCACTGGGCCTCGGTCCGGGAAGGCGAACGTTCCGGCCCTGAGCCAGGAGACCTGTGCCGCAGGATGCTGTTGTCCTTCGGTCGAGAGAACCAGATGAAAGCTCGGACCCGGGAGTCTCTTGCTCCCGTGCCGCTCCGACTCCGCCGTCCAGGCGTGGTGCACACCGTTCCGGTCGTCTGTCTGTTGCTCGTGACGTCCATGGCCGCGTGTGGTAACTCATCGGACGCGCTGCCAGGATCTGACGCTGCGCCCATGCAGCCGATGGATGACGTGGCCCGGATCGTGAGCCTGGTGCCCTCCCTGGCAGAGCTGGTCATTGCCATCGGCGCGGAGGAGCGACTCGTGGCTCGCACCGACTACGATACCCATCCAGCGGTCGCTGACCTTCCGTCCATTGGAGGTGGTCTGGACCCGAGCCTCGAGGCACTCGTCGGGCTCGATATCGATGTCGTCCTGATGCCGGAAGGGGAGAACATGCCGGCGCTTGCCGCCCGCCTGGGGGAGCTGGGTATCTCGGCAGTCGGGTTTCGAACCGAGACGGTCGACGACCTTTACGACTCGATCGAGCGCCTGGGGGTTCTGGTCGACCGCACGGTGCCAGCCACGACGCTTTCGGATGATATCGCTCAGCGACTGAGGTACATCAGCGAAGTCATTGGTGCTCGTCCACTGGTTTCGGTGATGTACGTGATCTGGTCCGACCCGCCAATGACGACGGCTGCCGGATCGTACATTGACGAGGTCATCTCTATTGCCGGAGGGTACAATGTCTTCTCTGATGCGCCCATGCGATGGCCTACCGTAGGGTTCGAGTCGATGGTGCGCCGGAACCCCTCGGTGATCATCTGGCCCAGGGGCGCTGATTCCGAGCTGACGCTGGATGCTGTCCGGGACATGCCCGGATGGAGGGATCTGGAGGCGGTCCAGAACGGACGGATCGTCTTCGTGGATTCGGATCACTTCAATCGTCCGGGGCCAGGACTGGCGGACGCGGCGATGGATCTCGCCCGCGCACTGCACCCGTCGGCGTTCGGTGGCTCGACACCGTGACGCGTCACGTTCTGCTCCTTGTTGGACTGATCGCTTCGTTCGCGTTCTCCGTCGTGGTGGGTCTTGCGGTGGGTGCGGTGGATATCCCCATCGGCGAGGTATTCGACGCCCTGCTCGGCTCAGGCGACTCGCGGATACGCACGATCGTGGTGGGCCTCCGTCTTCCTCGTGTTCTCCTGGCCGCTGAGGTCGGAGCTGGTCTGGCGGTTTCCGGCGCGGTCTTTCAGGCACTGCTCCGTAATCCGCTTGCCGAGCCCTATGTACTTGGGGTCTCGAGTGGAGCCGCGGTCGGAGCCGTGATTGCAATCGTCTTCGGTATGACAGCGACGTCAATGTTTGCGCTTCCCATCGCAGCGTTTGTGGGCGCGGTGGTGGCCATCACCCTGGTCCTCTCGATGGCCGCGGCGGCAGGGCGTGGGCTCGACACCCACGTGCTGCTCCTGGCCGGAGTCGTGATCGGTGCCTTCTTCAACGCGATCATCCTGCTTCTCGTGAACTTTGCGGACCTCGAGACATTTCGGGCTGCGATGCTCTGGATCATGGGATCCTTCAGCGGTGCCACGAGCGAAAGCGTAACCACGGTCGCCGTTTGGGTCCTGCCGGCGCTGCTTGCGCTGACTCTCCTCGCTCGCCCTCTGAACCTCATGTCCGTGGGTGAGCAGAGTGCGTTTCACCTAGGCGTAGATGTCCGCAAGCTCAAGCTCATGCTCTACGTCGGGACGTCTCTTGTGGTTGGCGTCTGTGTTGCGGGCTCGGGCGCGATCGGATTCGTCGGCCTGGTCGTCCCACATGCGCTCAGGCTTGTCGGTGGCAGTGACCACCGATGGCTCCTGCCGGCGTGTGCTCTTACCGGAGGAGCATTCCTCGTTTTTGCGGACACGATCGCTCGGACCGTTGTCGCGCCTGCCGAACTCCCGGTCGGAGTCGTGACTGCGCTGGCTGGGGTACCGGTCTTTCTGTGGCTCCTCATCCGCTACCAGGAGGGCACGTGAGCCTCTTCGAGCTGCGTGATGTCTCCTATCGCTATCCTGGCGCTGGTCGGTCGGCGCTCGATGGGATCACGCTGGATGTCGAAGCTGGCTCGGTCTTCGCCATGCTCGGTCCGAACGGCTCGGGGAAGTCGACGCTGCTTCGTGTGCTCCTCGGGGAGCTTGAGACCTCAGGCGGTTCGGTGACCTTTTCGGGTCGTCCCAGTGACTCATGGGGTCGACGTGAGATCGCGATGGAAGTGGCCTTCGTGCCTCAGGCCGAGCCGATGGCATTTCCCATGAACGTCCGCTCGCTCGTCGAGATGGGTCGATATCCTCACATCGGTGTCCTCGGGCGCATGGGGCCGGAGGACCGGGCTGCGGTCGACGGAGCCATGGAGCGCGCGGGTATCATGGATCTCGGCGGCCGGAGCATTCGTAACCTGTCGGGCGGTGAGCGGCAGCGAGTCCGGATCGCACGTGCTCTGGCACAGGAGCCAAAGATCCTGGTCCTGGATGAACCGACGGCTGCGCTCGATCTCCATTTCGAAATGGAGACGTTCGAGTTGATGCGGGAGCTCACCGAAGAACATTCGTTCACGGTTGTCGTCGCTACCCACAACCTGAACTTGGCGGCGCGCTATGCGTCCCGGTTGTTGCTTCTCAGCAAGGGACGCATCGAGGCCTTGGGCTCCCCCGACGACGTCATCACCGCGGATACCATCGGTCGTGTGTATCGTTGGCCCGTCCTCGTGACGTCGCCGGAGGGACTTGGGCCGGGTGCAGGCGCGCCACAAGTGGTGCCCCTTTCCCATGGCGGCTCGACCTCCGCCGGTTGACATGCAGGGATGGAGCCTCGAAGCTCTCAGCACAACTCAATTTGCGGGTGGGTCAAACGGAAGCCGGTGTGAATCCGGCGCGGCCCCGCCACTGTGAGAGGTCCGGTCCTCAACCGGAACGTCGGCTCGGAATGCCACTGAGGAGTCATCCTTGGGAAGGTGAGCGCGGACGGCCTCGAGCCAGGAGACCTGACCCACCAGCACCCCGTATACGGGTCTCCGAAGGGGAGTCCAGGGGAGCAGGTTTGCACCGTAGGATGCCGTTCATCCGTCGGAGCACCGGTTCGCCTCGCCTCTTCTTCGTCGGCCGAGTCAGTCCCGCGCGGGCGGGATGAGGAGACGAGATGCGACATTTCGTGTGCATGGTGGCACTCATGATCACCACGACCCCCGTGTCATCCCAGCAGGAGCCACCGTCGTCCGGGCAGGGACCCGGCTACGTTCTGGACGGCCTCGTCGTCACGGGTGTGCCGCAGCCGCGCGCCGAGTCGGCGATGAGTGCGACCGTGACCGTGCTCGATGGGATCGAACTCCGGGCTCTTGGTGTGACCCGGGTCATCGACGCACTCCGGACTGTTCCGGGGCTGGCGTTTGCGGAAGGAGGATCGTTCGGTGGGGTCGCGTCGCTCTTTCTACGAGGAGCTGAAAGCGACTACGTCCAGGTGTTGGTCGATGGCGTGCAGGTGAACCAGCCTGGTGGAGCGTTTGATTTCTCCGGCCTTACGACGGACAACGTGCAACGGATCGAAGTCCTGCGCGGACCTGCCAGCGCGCTGTATGGTTCGGATGCTGTCGGGGGTGTGATTCACATCATCACGCAGAGCGGAGCGGGCGCACCGACGGGAGGGGTCTCCATACGGGGGGGCAGCTACGGTCGGCGCGAATGGTCCCTCGACCTGCGTGGCGGCACGAAGACGGTCTCGTACGGCTTCGCCGTTTCCGACAACCACACGGACGGCATCCTGGAGTTCAACAACGCGTTCAATAACCGAGCCCTGAGTGGTGTCGTCCGCCTGCTTCCGGATGATCGTTCTCGTATTGAGCTATCTGCACGCACGGGGGGCAGGGCGTTCCACTTTCCGACCGATGGTTCCGGCAACGTCGTGGACGAGAACGCCTTCAGCTATGCGGACGAGATCACCCTTGGACTCGATGTCGCACGGCAGCTGTCGAGCCGTGTCCGACTAGAACTTGCCTTGTCTTCGTACGAGTCGGATGGCGGTACGGACGACGCCATCGACACGCCGGCCGATACGCTCGGGTTCTACGCATTTACGAGTCTGAACTCCCTGCGTCGGACGCGTGCGCGCGCTCAGGGTCACGTCCTGTTCGGTGAAGCGACTACAGGAACGGTCGGAATCGAACTCTCTGATCAGGAGCAGCGCTCGTTCAGTGAATCGATGAGCCAATTCGGACCGTCGAACGGTGAGAGCCAGAACCAGCGTTCGAACCGGGCCGGCTTCGTTCACCTGATTTCGGACGTCGCGTCGCTCAGCGTGAATGCCGGGATGCGGGTCGAGGACAACGAGCTCTTCGGGCGATCGGCCACGTGGCAGGTCGGCGCGTCCTGGCCGTACGCGACGTCCGGGCGTTTGCGAGGTACCGCCGGTACAGGCATCAAGGAGCCGACGTTCTTCGAGAATTATGCGAGCGGCTTCGCCGTGGGGAATCCAGATCTCGACCCCGAGCGTTCTACTTCCTGGGAGATCGGTGTAGAACAGGATGTCTTCGGAGGCGCGCTTCAGATCTCCGGTACCTGGTTCGATCAAGGCTTCCGGGATCTGATCCAGTACACCTTCTCGCCACCGAATCCCGGAGATCCCAACTACTTCAACATTGCGGAGGCGAGTGCGCGTGGGTTCGAGGCGGGTGTCCTCATGACCAGCGGTAGTCTTACCGCATCTGGTGACGTCACCTGGCTCGACACGGAGGTGATCGACTCGGGATTCGACGCGGGAGATGGCGCGACCTTTGTCGAGGGGAAGCGACTACTGCGGAGGCCCCACGCTGTCCTGGGAGGCTCAGTGGGGTACCGCGTCGACGGGCGAGCTACGTTGCGCGCGTCTGTCCGCCAGATCGGCGAACGGGAAGATCGCGACTTCTCGACTTTCCCGGCGACGCCCGTCATCCTGCAGGCGTATACGCTTCTCAGTGCCGGTGGGGAGTTCGCTCTGCGGAATGGAGCGGCTGGGGCTTCTCTGGCGCTTACGCTGCGCGCTGACAATCTTCTCGCTGCGGAATATCAGGAGGTCTTCGGTTTTGCCGCCCCGGGTCGGCAGTTGTACGTCGGGGCCCGTGTTGGGCTTGGAGGACGTTGAACTGGTCGAGGCTCCGTAACACAAGCTCGATCGCCGCGAGCCGAGTTGTGTGCCTTGCCACCACGTCATCAATCTGCAGCTCTTGCGCGCGCAGCCTTCGCGCGACACGAATGTTGACCTGAGCAGGGGGTCCGACTCGGAGGTGCGGAGGCCATGATGGACGGAGAGGACTC